>PMNP01000239.1:161-17279 GCA_003161755.1 Ignavibacteriota bacterium
AAGGGATTCGAGAATCCTGAGGCCCAGAGTGGAGATATTGAAGCACTTCTTAGCTTGCTCAACTTCAAACCTTGAATCACCAAGGTGCAATATTTTGTTCCTTGGCCAGAAAAGCGTTTTTTGAAAGCTCTTGGGAAGGTTTTCCAAACGTAGGCTCGGGAACCCATCAGACAGAATCCGGACAAGCTCGGGATCTTGGTGAACGAAAGCTGCTAAGCCATCAGGATACATCAACTTGGCTATTTCGTCGATCTTCTTATCAACAGGGCTAAACTCTCTCAGACTCCTCTCTAGCTGATCATCTGAGATGGCATCTTCGTCACGAATGGAATTAATTCTTCGCCATTTGAAATAGAGCCTCGATAGTTGACACTCCATCGCGGTTGCTGCAAACACGATCGAAAGGGGATAGTCTTGTTTGTTCAGGTACTCGGATCGACTTCGATAGAGAAGCTTGACACCGATTGAGACATTATTGTCTAGAAAGCCGGAAAGATCCTCACCGCATTTGCAGGTTCCGACAAAAGACATATCGTGCAAACTTATGAATATCTCTTGGAAAGAACCGCACTTTGAGCAAGAGATAGGTAATGGTATTTTCATATTCTTATTGAGGGCGCCCAACATCTATTGGACCGCGGAAATACCTTCGCAAATCTCTCTATCCGAAAGTACTAACAGCATGAGTATGTACGTATCACTCCAGAAGTGCAGTAAGGATGCGACGCAGGCTGCACTTAGGATCCTCCACCCAGCGGGACCCCAAAGGCGGAAGAGGTGGGGCAGTCGTCCAACACTATGCCCGCGTCCTCACAAAAGGAGGACTCGCCGTCAGCAGCGCACTCATTGAGCCATGAACCTCAACACAATCATTTCGCTATGGATGAGAACAGAATCGCTGCCGGTGTGCCAATACAAGGGGAGAATCAACATTTGAATATAGCGCAGGGTTTGCGGATTGTCAATCTGCCGAGCAACAAGGAATCCGGATTTGCCAGGAATATTGCTTAAATATCTCGATTTCGCGCGCAATAAACTCTGCCCGCATGGCTGGGGGTCCCAGCCTGCGGCCTGAGGCTCTGGAATATCTTACCTCCCAACGATCCCGGTTATGCAAAGGGCAATAGCATGTTTGCACGGCAGCTTGGCAGGCATGGTTACCGAAAGATCTTCGCCGGTTTGTGTCCACGCCAGTTTCGCGTCGCTGCCAAGCAATGAGACGCCCACAATCTTGCGGCCGCCGACCTGCGCCGCAGTTTGCCCCAACGATTTTATCGCAACAACTTTGCCGGCGGGCTCGCCAAGAACTAACGCATACAGCGTGTCCCCCTTTGTGGTAAACCGCACGTCACTCTCCGTAAAATGCACATCCCCCTCGTTAAACATCCCCCCTACAACCTTCGTGGGACCTTCACCATAAATCTTCCACGGCCGGGTTCCAAAGATGGCTACGCCATTCACGTCCATCCATCCGGCCATCCCATTCAANNTATCTTCCTCCAATGAATCGATCGTCCCATCACCGCGGATCGGAATGCTCAATAACAGATTCCCATTCTTGCTGACGATGTCAATCAACTGGTGGACTATCTCTTGTACGGTCTTGTAGCTGTTGTTAAGGAACCTGATCCGATTGTAGTGCCAATCGCCAATGCATGTGCAGGTCTGCCACGGATACGAAAGAACATCCCCGACATATCCCCGTTCGTAGTCCTCGACAACGCCTGCATTCTGACCCGGTTTCAGCCGCTTCGCCGTGACCACCGTCTGGAGCGCTCCTTTGTTCCACTTCATGCTCGCATTATAATAGTGGGCCACGATGTCGAGTCCGGTTTGCCCCAACGGCAGGCCATAATNNAGATAAGAATCCACCAGGTCCTGACATCGAAGGTACCAGCTCTTCGTGAATCCCGGGTTCGACGCCGGGGGATCTTCCGACCATGGAAGCGTGTTCTCCACGTGCCACTTCTCGATCGCTTTGGCGCTGGTGAATCCATCGGGAAGTTTGATGGACTCTCCCGCATACAACTCCTGCGGATCAAGACCTTCCCACCACTTTCCTTTGCCGTCGGCTTTCGTAAGTGTCGCCGCATCGTACCGTTTGCCGGCATACTTCCCCTCTCCATCGTAGCCATAGGCAGTCTGGAACCAGTGCCATAAATGCGCCGAATGATTGCTCACGCCGAAATACAGTCCGTTCTTTCGGGCGACCTTTTCCCATGTTCCAATGATATCCTTCATAGGGCCGACACGCACAGAATTCCATGCATGATACTTTGAATCATAATTGTCAAAGTTGTCATGATGGTTGGCAAGGGCAACGAAGTACTTCGCCCCGGCGCGCTTATACAGCGTCATGAGCCGCTCGGGATCCCAATGCTCCACTTTCCAGAGATGCTCGATCTCCATAAAACCGAACTGCGTANNCTCCATGCAGGGCTGAATATGCCTGGCGCGATCTTATGGTCTAGTGAATCCTGCGCCTGAAGAGTACGTTGGCTTCCCATCAGGAGCAAGAAGACTATGAGGATGAAGATTCGCTGTATCATCAAGAGGGCCTCAGATTTATCGAAAGAAGTTTGAACATCGCATTCCTTGAACACTTGCCGCCATTCCATATCAGATTATCGCCATGAGCAAGGAGATGGTAGCAGGTAGGANNTCTCCCCATCTCCAAGTCTCCTCCCCTCCGGGGAGAACACAAGACGGGTCTCTATGACTGCGTGGGATGGCGCATGGCGTCACTGCCCGCCATCCTACTCACTTCCTTCTCCCATGAAACACCACCGTCACTTCATACTCAGGGATTGCCTTGATCCCGATGATCGATGCAATCTCCGACAAACCCTTAAAATCGGGCCACATGGTTTTCGGAATGTAGATTGGCGCATCTTTCCGCAGCGGAAGAATCTTCACGACAATTCCATCGTTCAAAATGTTCGGCTCAAACCGCTTTAGGCCGATTTCCCATGGAATTCCGTTGAAGAAGTTGTCGTCCAGCAGATTTCCTTTTTCGTACACCCTGGCTACGTCTCCAGCATACTGGATGGAAAGAAACAGATCGCTCAGACCGGCAGGAAGCTTTTTCGGGATTGACACTTGCCAGAGTCCGGCTTTATGGAAGACCGAATCATCAGGCACGCGCGCTACCGGCCCCACACGCCAATCGGCCGGCAATCCCATCGCCACGGGATTCGAGGCTTCGGCCTTGCGGATTTGCTCAATGCGCACAGGAATCTTGCATGCTTTGACAGACGCAACATACCGTTCGAAGATTCCGTCAGTGCCGGTCTTCCGGAGAGAAACTGTTGATGCGGTGATATGACCGACCGGAGGAAATATCGACACCGCGAACGCCTTTGGATCCCGGGAACGGAAATGAATGGCATTACTATCGGCAAAAACATCGGCCGATGTGATGATCAGATGCTCCCGACCATTTGCGGAGACCTTCCAAGCATTGCTCGCCTGCTCCGCTGACAGCACCACGATGCGAATGGCTTTCCCTGTTTGAGACTTCACCTCCATCGCCACAGCCGTCGAAGGTTTGATTATACTGATCGATGCCAGTTTCCCTTGACGATCTACCACCCCGGTTGTTGAGTGGAGCTCTGTAACCGAAGCGCCCTCAAAAACAAACTCCGACGCTATGCCCGGCGTGCGGACGAAGAAGAAATATTTCGTTGAATCCTTGTCGATCAGCGCAAAAGGCTGTGCGGTCGCGTATGTCAAAAGGGCACCGCCTAGATCCAGGTTTATCGGCCAGAAAAAGTACGATTGTTGGGGGATCGTGACTGGCTTCCTAGGAATGGTCAGAGCTTCAGATGAGAGCTTGATGCTTACCTGAACGTTCTTCTGTTCCGGCAGAGGATAGTTCCGGAGATAGTTGTTGAAGAAGAGAAACCCGGTATTCCCTTTCGTGCGTGCGCACAATCGCAACGTCGTAGTATCCCGCGGCCCCGACGGGACAACGTCTGGCAGCGTTGCCGTCATCGGAGCAAGTGTTTCCCCAAAATCATGGACGAACTGATGAATGACCTTGAGCTTTCGGAATGCTCCATTCATCTGTCCATACTGACCCAGAGGCGCCTGGAAATCATACGAAATTGCCGGGACATCATTGGGATAGCCGGTAAGTTGCGACTCCTGGAGTGTTGTCAGCTTCCCCTGGGGGTTTGCGCCCCCCTGGTACATGTAGTAGCCCAGGAGATTCACCCCTGACCCGAGCGCAGTGAGCGCCATGGCCGCAATGTCATCCGGGTAGACGACAACACGACGGTGATACGTGTCTTCCATTCCTCCACCCAACTCGACGGTGAAGCGTGGATAATGCCAGAGTTGAACCTCACCTGTTGCAGTTGACGTTCCCTGAAGAATTCCTGCGTTGGCGCCGTTCGGTGCCGGATGAAACTGAAACACCCCTTCNNAGTTCCTGTCTGCTGCCTGCCCAGGGTTCGTCGGGATAACCACCAAACACCGGAATGACCTTGCGTGGAGGAACAACTGCGTTATCCCATCCCGTCACTGTGTAGAGCGGCACATCAAATCCGGCAACCATCGCCGTGAGCTTGAGCGTCACAATGTGTGTCTCCCCGCCATTACGAGCACGATTCGAATACTCGTTTTCGATCTGGATTCCGATTATGGGGCCCCCATCTTTCCACAGCTCCCCCGCCACCTGCCTGCCTATCTCTCGATACAATACCCGCACGTACGAGAGGTACGTGGTGTCGTTGACGCGAGTCGGGGTCTCTGCCAGAAGCCAGTCGGGCAACCCGCCATTGCGTGCTTCGCCATGAGCCCATGGGCCCAGGCGCAAATACACAGAGAGGCCGTGTTTGGCACAAAGCCCGACAAACTTGCGCAGGTCACGCTGACCCGTCCAAACAAATTTTCCTTCGATCTCCTCGTGGTGAATCCAAAATATGTACGTGGAGACAATCTGCACTCCGCCGGCTTTCATCTTGAGAAGTTCTTCTTCCCAATACTGTTCGGGAAAACGGCTGAAGTGGAACTCTCCCATGACCGGCAGCCAGGGCTTGCCGTTCATCATCAATTGGCGGCTGTCCACGGAAATGACATCACCTGATGGTGACGTTCTGGCGTGCGTGCTCCCCAGAGTGAGATAGCCGGTCTCCGCAGGCGGGATCGAAGCGCTCGCGTCAATCGAGAAATGCGTAGTGTCTCCTGGCATCGACTGCACACATGCGCACGGAATTGCCAGGAGAAAACAACCGAGAAGGAGCGACAACTTCCATCCCGGCATACTTGAGTTTCCTGTCGAGTTCATGAGTCCAATTTTTAGTCGCCAGATTGACATTCGGCTTGCAAACAGAGACTTGTCAATTCAGAATATGGAATTGTTCTCTAAATATCTATACATTGTTCCGGGGCTACCAACTCACGCCCACACCCCCGTAGCGGCATATCTGATTTTGACCGACACATCACAAGCGACAGACACCGGCACCGATGAGCCAATCCTCCCGACGAACCATGAACACGCAAGAGCTCACATTCGGGACGATGGCGGAGCGCCATGCAAAGTGGCCAATCCGCACTCTGGCAATAGCCATGGTGCTGGTGGGCACAACATCGAGCCTGTCCGCAGCGACGATGTCGCGCCAGCGGCTGCTGAGATTCTCGGACCCAAATGACAGTAATCATGTTCCTGATTGTTATCCGCACATCATAATGGTGAAAGCAATGAATGCTAAACTGTTCGCGCTTGCGTCAGCGATAATTATATGCTCTTCCCTTCTTTTCGCCCAAAACAATCATGACTATGATGTGCAGTCGCCGGATGGGACAATCCATGTTCGCATCTCTCCATCCGCTAAACTCCAGTGGTCAGTTCAATGCGATGGACAACAGATCATCGCCCCCTCGGAGATATCCCTGCAATTGGGTGATGGAACCAACCTCGGTGACCATGCCGTTATTCTCTCTTCCAGCATGCAAAAGGTGGACACGGCATTTACTGCAATCAACTACATAAAGAAAACGGTTCGGGACCAGTGCAATCAGCTTACCCTTGAAGCCAAGGGAGATTTCAGTGTGATCTTCAGAGTCTATAACGACGCTGTGGCATACCGGTTTGTCACGCGGAAGGGAGATTCGGTCACCATAAAGAACGAAGAGGCAAACTTTAACTTCACCGAGGATCACAAGGCATTTCTTCCCTACATGTGGGATTATCGGGGAGGCAAGATCTTTAACTCCTCGTTTGAAGCGCTGTACCGTGAAATCAATATTTCGGAATTTCTCAAAGACTCCCTGGCGTTTCTGCCGGCGTTAGTCGACATGGGCGGAAACAGGAAAGTCGAAATCCTCGAAGCGGATCTGGAGGATTTTCCGGGAATNNTGTGAATCAGACCCGAAAAGGATTTGTTGGAGTCTTCGCGCCCTACCCGTTGGAAGTCCAGCAGGGCGGGTATGGCAACATGAACGTCATTCCGACGAAAAGGGCTGAGTACATTGCGCGGACCAAGGGCAATCGCTCTTTTCCCTGGCGTGGTATTGTGCTGAGTCGCAGTGACAAGGAGTTGTTGAACAATGACATCGTCCAGAAGCTCGCCTCACCTCCGAGACTTTCTGACCGCTCATGGATCAAACCGGGCCAAGTGTCGTGGGATTGGTGGAATGACTGGAACATCTCCCATGTGGATTTCAGAGCAGGCATCAATACACCAACCTACAAGTACTACATCGATTTTGCCGCGGCCAATCACATTCCGTACATCATTATGGATGGTGGTTGGTCCGAGGCACTTGATCTCACCAAGGTGAATCCCGACATCAATCTTCAGGAAATCCTGGAGTACGGCAAACAGAAGGGAGTGTCGATCATTCTCTGGGCTTCCTGGTTTGCAGTGACGAAGCAGATGGACACCGCGTTTCCGCTCTATGCCAAGATGGGCGTGAAGGGTTTTAAGATCGATTTCTTCGACCGAGACGATCAAAAGGCCGTCGCCTCGACCTATGAGATAGCCAAGAAAGCTGCCGGGTATCATCTGATGGTCGACTACCACGGAATATTCAAACCCACCGGACTCCAGCGGACCTATCCCAATGTCATAGGCTACGAGGGGGTGAAAGGGCTGGAAAACCTCAAGTGGGCGATCGAAGACGCGCCGCGCTATGCTGTGAGCATCCCGTTTATCCGCATGATGGCGGGCCCGATGGACTATACTCCGGGAGCGATGAGAAATTCCACGCGCTTGAACTACCGGCCGTCGCAGTCCGCACCGACGAGCCAGGGAACACGATGCCACCAGATGGCAATGTTTGTCGTGTACGAAGCGCCACTGCAAATGCTAGCGGATAACCCGACCATCTATATGAAAGAACAGGAATGCACCGACTTTATCACGAAAATCCCAACAACGTTTGACGAAACAGTTCCACTGGACGGAAAGGTCGGAGAATTTGTCGCGCTCGCACGCAAGAGGGGTGACTTCTGGTATGTAGGTGCGATGAGCAACTGGGACGCCCGAAGCGTCACGCTTAACTTTGCTTTCTTGGGTGACGGCAAATATCGGGCAGTCGTGTTCAAGGATGGCATTAATGCCGATCGCGAACCCACGGACTACAAGAAGGAGAGCATCGCTGTTACGTCGCGAGATACGCTGACCATCCAATTGGCTCCTGGCGGTGGATGGGCAGCAAGGATAGAAAAGGTGCAATAGCCAACAAGCTTGATCATATCAGACGACATGGGGTGTCAGCATGAAACGATTGGCATTGTTCTTTCTGATGAGTCTACTGACGACAAATGTGTACGGCCAGAAGTTTGATAGCCTGGCGTTAACTCCACCGATGGGGTGGAACAGCTGGAATACGTTTCAAGTAGACGTTCACGAAACGTTGGTGAAGCAAATAGCCGACATCGTCGTGAGCAGCGGCATGAGAGACGCTGGATACACGTACATCGTCATTTNNCGACAGCGTCGGTAATTTGGTGCCTGACCCAAAGAAATTCCCTTCCGGGATGAAAGCCCTGGCTGACTACATTCATGCAAAAGGGTTAAAATTTGGAATTCACAGTTGCGCCGGAATGACTACCTGTTCCGGGTTTCCAGGCGGGATGGGACACGAATTTCAGGACGCACGGCTCTATGCCTCATGGGGAGTGGATTATCTGAAGTACGATTGGTGCGACCATGGGACGGCGCGGGCACGTCAGACCTACACGATCATGCGCGACGCATTGCATGCTGCAAAACGGCCTGTTGTCTACAGCCTTTGCGAATGGGGAGGGAGCAAGCCATGGGAATGGGCCAAGGATGTCGGGCACTTGTGGCGCACCACCGGCGATATTACCGATTGCTATAACTGCCAGGGCGAATACGATCTCGGCATGCGGTTCGTGCTAAAGCTTCAGGAGGGACTCGAAAAATATGCCGGGCCCGATCATTGGAACGACCCCGACATGCTTGAAGTGGGCAATCCCGGACTCTCACTTACCGAATCGCGCTCCCATTTCAGCTTATGGTGTATGCTCGCCGCCCCACTGATCGCGGGAAATGACCTGCGCAAAATGTCCCCCGAAGTCCTTGCCATTCTTATGAACAAGGAGGCTATTGCCGTCGATCAGGATCCCCTTGGCAAGCAAGCGTATCTGTTCATGGACCATTTGAGCAAACTGATCTATGTGAAGGAACTTTCCGGAGGTTGTTGGGCAATTTGTTGGCACAATACCGGCGATCAGTCTTACACTCAACGGATCAACTGGAAACATTTTAGCTTCCTAAAGGGCGAGTATGAAGTTCGGGACATTTGGAAACACCAGGCGATAGGAACCACTTCCAAGAACATTGATGTCGACATTGACAGTCATGATGTCGTGTTTTTCAAGCTCACTCCAAAGCATTGATCAATAACGGGGAATTATGAAAAGACATGTTGCTGTTCTGTTTGTCCTCATGCTCGCATGCAGCTCTCTCATCGCCCAAACACTCGAACTCCCGGCGCCGCGGAAATCGGGCGGGATGCCTCTCATGGAGGCATTGGCAAAACGTTCTACCGCCAGAGCCTTTGATACAACGGCGATCAGCATGCAACAGCTCTCTGATTTGCTTTGGGCGTCGTTTGGCGTTAACCGTCCGGACGGCAAGCGGACCGCGCCCTCTGCCAATAATAAACAGGAAATCGACATTTACGTGCTCTTGAAGAACGGCGCGTTTGTGTACGATGCCACCCACAACTCATTGCTGCAGGTGACCACGGAAGATCTTCGCAGTCAGGCCGCCGACCAACGGTTCGCCGATGCGCCTGTTCAACTCGTCTTCATTGCGGATCTGGCAAAGCGAGGAGACGGTTCGGAAGAGGACAGGTTAAGAACAGCGAACATCGACTGTGGATATGTCTCGCAGAATACATACTTGTACTGCACTTCTGAAGGGCTTGTCACCGGCGCCCGGGGCACAGTCAAGCGCGACGCGCTGACGCCAAAGCTCAAGCTAAGACCTGATCAGAGGATTCTGCTGGCGCATTCCGTGGGATACGGCAAACCGTAATGGGTCTCGCTGCGCACTTTCAGGAACGCAGCGTAGTATTCCGGTGCATGGATCCACTTCCTCCAGGCCGCCAATCAGCCGCCAACAAACCGCCAACCAGCCGCCAACAAACCGCCAACAAACCGCCAAGAAGAGTGGCGGTTTAGAATACTACCTTCCACTCCACATCATCGCCGGTGGTCGTTTTGAAATCAACGGTAAGAAGATTGCCATCCGTCTTCAGTATACCTGCTAGCCCATTACTCAACTCCACCCGCTTCGGTTCGAAACCATCCGGGACAAAGATCCGCAACTGATAGGGATCCCCTGCAACCGCCCGCGAAACACCCTTCAACATCTTCTTCTTTTTGTCGTATGACAGATCCTTGATGTCAAACGCCATCTGGCGGATGTGTCTACTCGTGGAAATCAGCACGGGATGATCCTGCTTCTCGACGATGCTGTAGATGTCGCAGTCATACGGATTAAGCGGTCGTGTGGTAAACACCCCCTTGAATGTTCCGAGAAGTTTCTTCGACCAGAATTCGTAGACGACATATTCCTTCGTCGAATCGAGCCGAAGGTCCTTTGCCGCATCCAACTGCGCAGTAAACCCATACGCATCGCGTGTCGTCTTGTTGGTATAATTGAATACCCCGACGACGCACCAATTTCCAAAGGGGCGCTCGATGGGCATGTTCCAGATGCGTGCCGGTTTTCGGACAAACAAATCCACAGGATAGGAGACGTCCATCGTCGGCGGGCTGATCCGCTTCAGCAATTCAATCCGGTTATCAGGGTACTTCTCATCAAATGCCTCCGAAACAAGAAGTGTGCTTGAAGAAATGGCGCGAAAGTTTGCCACGACTTTCGCCTGTCCATAGTCATAACTCCCAACCTTCCCATGAGGGGCCTTGAATTTGTAGATGTGAAATCCGTCGCCGTCGTTCCAGAAGACGCGGCCATTATAGAAAAATCTGATCGCCGATCCCCCCACCGTTTCCGCAAAAAGCCCTGTAAAATCCGTCTCCGACATAGCCGACTCGAGATCCTCGTATCCCTGATCCGCATCTTCTGATACGCGCAATATATCGACAAGTCCATAGGAATAATCCACCGGCGCCATGTTCGAGCGGATCACCATTCGTGGAGCCTTCTGATCCAGCACTTCGCGCCACGGAGTCCCACCTGCGCGGTAAGCTTCCAACGCACTCATAGATGGATCAAACTGTCCGGGCCATTTATCCCACCAATCGGAGAAATCCATCTCCACGCGTCCTGTCATTTTTTCCTGTCCAACCACCCATGCAAACGCCCGTTCGCGCTCGAGCTTCACCGTCAAGGGATTCGAGAAATCGATGACACGTTCTCCAAGATACTTCACGGTACGGATTGGGAGAAAACACTCCGGTGGATAGTTGACCCGCGACGGCCGGCCGAAAGTGCTTCCGCCCGAACCATAGACGCCCCAACTCCCCGACCGGGCAGGCCCGCCAAGTCCGTAGTAGAAATCGATCAGACCATTATCATTGAGGAATTTTGCCGCGGTTTCCTGAGTGCCGCCAGACATCCAGCCATGATAGCGGCTATAGTTGTTGGCAACCAGTTCCCGATCATTGGGATCGATAGGTCTGCGCTGTTGCAGTCGGATATCCTGCGCAATGGCAATGAGATCCGCCTGGTGTTCCATCGCCCGGAGCGCATCGGTCGTGAAGGAGATCAGCAGCTTTTCTCCCGGAAAACTCTTTCCCGGAGGCATAGTGACTTTGTAGCTGCAATACCCCCTGATGCGCATCCGGTCGGCGACTTTTCCGCCCCACCCTGATGCGACCTCAAATCTCGACGATCCTTTCATGGTCGTGACGTGACCCATCAAGAGACTATTCCCTGTCTCCATGTCCCGTACAACATGGTTTACGATGTACATTTGGGGAGTGATGAGATTCACCACCGGTCGAAGGGCGTAGAGTTCACGATTTTGTGACTGCGTGCCCAAACTGATCCACCTGTCGTAGGTCCCGCCCAATTCCACATCGTCTGAAACAAAATAGTCCATGTCCTGTATGACGACGGACTTGCCGGTATTGTTTGTTCGGCCAAGACTGACAATAATGTCGCTCCCCTCTTTGCTGGCGGAGATCTGGTACTCGAAATCGAGCTGGTTAGATTTGGTTCCGTGAAGGGTCACCGTAACAAATGACCCTAGTTTCGTTGTGTCGTTGTTGTTCACGGCACTTTGTACAGTCCAGCCTGATGGGTCGTCACCAGGAAGAAAGTGGACATCGTTCAATCCCATCGCCGTCCCTTTCGACTGTGCGGACCAGCGGCAGGTGGCAGGATCAACAGTGATGAGGATGTTTTTCGTGTCAACAGTGGTTGCGTTTTGCGCAAACATCGAAGCCGACAGCATGAGGAGGGATGACAATGCCATCCAATGCCGACCTCGGACGTTGCAATTGTTCCGGANNCAGGTTAACGCTTTGATGCTCCACAGGTTTTGTATTGCTGCACGAATATACTCTCAGCCCCCCCACATTGTCAACCTTGTTTTTGTGTATTGAAGACAGTAGAGCGAGTACGAACCTGATACTTGTCGCCGGCACCTCAACAAAAGGCCCGGAATCTCTTCCGGGCCATATCCCACCTCATCACTATCAATGTGAATTACTTCTTGATCTGCCAATCCGATCCAAAATATTCATCTTTGAGTAATTGGAACTGTCCCCCCTTTAGGGAATACACCATATAGTCCGCTACAGGAAAATTCACAAGTCGATCGGTATCGGGAATGAACTCAGGATAAAAATCGACGCACACATACTTGTCAGCCTGTTGCGGATTGGGATACACCATCTTGACGCCGGTTTCCTGACGGCTATACGTCCCATTCAGGGTCAGGGAATCCGTGGTGAAGGAAAGGGGGAGATGAGAACGTATTTCCTTCAGGTACAGATTGTCGTCGGGAGATCCAATCAGCCAAAGATTGTTTGTCTTATCCAGGTGATTCTGGATCACAACAGTATCGGCTACCAACGGTATCGCCATATCGGCATCGGCATAGTCCTTTTGCAGGAGTGTTCCGATCTTCTTCAATAAGCCTGTCTTTTCACCTCTGCCTGTTCCATACACAAACATGAATTTTCCGGTTTCCACAGCTCCGAATGGACCTTCTAATCCTTGGACCTTTTCCAGACCTTTCACGTTGGGTTTGCCTGCAATCCAAGTTGAATCTTTCTCCATAGAGAAATCCATCCCTGACTTGTGGACATCGGCGACGGCAGTCTTGCCGTCGATCACCAATCTCACAGGCTTGTCGTGGTTCAAACCGGGATGCTTCAAATCGATGAAGAACGAGGACACATTGTCGGTGTGAATCCTCACTTCATTCCCTTCCACAACTTCACCACGAATGTGCGAAAACGTGTTCCATTCGTTCTTCCCCGTAATCTGAAGCCAGTATGCCTTTCCATAGCGCAAGTAGAACGACTTGTAGTCAATGTTGGTGGGATAACAATTCCTGGTGTACTTCATAAGCCACGGCAATCGACTGCTGTCCGCTTCTGCCTGATTCCATACATCATGTCCGACGCCGGGATATTCATTGTACACATAGTCGTAATTCATCTCTTTGAGTCGGCTCACCATCTGACGTGAATTGCTGACGTTGACGGTAGAGTCGGCGGCGCCGTGATAAATTCTTGCCGGGAGATGCTGGGCATTGACGATGTATTCGTGCGGGCTGAGCGAACCCAGAAGTCTTGTGCCGAAGAAAACCGATGGCGGGCAAGCAGGACTCAGTGCCGCGAACAGATCGGGATGGGTCAGCCCGATAATCCACGTCCCGAACCCGCCCATGGAGGAGCCCGTGAGATACACTCTGTTTGAATCGATGGAATATGTTGATTGAATCAACTTCATAACGGTCAGCACATCTTCTTCTGCCGCACCTTGATAGAAATGATTTCTTCTGCCATAGACCGCAACCCTGATGATATTTAACGAATCCAAGGCCGACTTCTTCACATCCCCCATCAGGTTGTCCCATTTCTGTATATTTTGTTGATAGCCGTGGAGGGCAAGCATGAGCGCGTAGTGCCGGGCCGGATCGTAATTGTTTGGAATCAGCACGTCGTACGGCTGGTAGGTGCTGTCGATTGCCGACAGATAGCCCACTTTTATCCGGCCTCGTTTCAACTTGAAGTAGTCTTTTCCGGCAGTGGCATACTCAAGGATATCTTTGAGTTCTTGCTCAGTCCTGGACATATTGAAATCAACCGCCGTATGCTTCGCAGCCAGGCGCTCGAGGTTTTCGATCTGCAGTCGCAATGTGGGTGTGAGATCAGAATTCACATCGCCTGGATGCAGTCGATCAAGTTTTGCAGCCTCCTCTTTGTAGCCCGCCAACCGCTTACCAACATCGGCAAGGGTCACCGCGTAAGCCTTCCAATCTTCATAGGCCGGATTCAGCACAGAATCGGAATACCCGGTAAACACAAAATAGCTGATGCTCACCCAATCTGTTCCCATGTTTTGGACGACGATATCATGCTTGCCGGCTGGGATGTCGACGCTATACTCTTTCTGGTAATCACTTTGATACACCTGACCAACGCGCCTGTTTTCGACCCACTGACCTTGTCCTGCAGGACCGGCGAGCAAGGTAAATGTCTTCAAGATCTTCTTGTCCACATCAACCTTGATTATACCGGTATCCGAAACAGTTTCAACATAGAACAGAAGCCTTCCGGCTGAAGGGTAGTCAACATGGAAGAGCACAGGCCCCGGCTTTCGTCCTTCAAGCTCCCTGGTGAGACGTGCCCCATGCCAGTACTTGCCGGGGAGCAGGCGTGGATCATCGGATTGAAAGTTGCGGGTTATGGTGACTTCCTTGGTGGACATCGTCCAGGAATCGCTCGTCTTCACATACAAATCGTACCGTGCTTTGCCTGATCGTCGTCCCTGTGCGCTGATTTCGACAGAAAACACAACAATGGCCAACAACGCGAAAAGCAAGGTGTTTCGTGTGAGAATTCGGTGTTTCATTGGGGCTCCGGTTTTTAGGTCATAAAGCGACAGAAACAATACGACAGTCGTGCGACAGTCGCTGACAGGGGAAAAGCGCTTCAATTTCAACAACTTACAGAAACCTCTGGATCCAGGGACCCATAGGCCGCAAACGAACTGAAGTCTGGAAGCGATGAGTGATGGAGATTTCCCTTGATTTACCTTCAATGAAAAGGAGTGCTCACAATGGTCTGAAAGGAACGAAATGCAAGAGAAAGTGGAAACTGGGCCGTAACTAGCCTTACTGGCATACGCGAAAGCGGACGCGAAGTTGCGGTATCCAGCATATGGGATGGGATTCCTACAGGACACTTCTCATGGCGTAAGGGAAAGATTGAGCCTGCCGGGATGGTGGGACTGCAAGGAAAGGAAGGGCGATCGTCAAGTGACAGTCGCCCCTAAGCGAGGGCATGCCTCTAAAGTGTAATCACAATCATTGAGGCCGCGAACACCGCAGTGGTAATGTATGCCGACACTTGGTGGAAGTGTGCCACTTGGCTATAGCTACTCCGGCCATGAATTGCGGCCCCGAGGATCGGCGTGAGGATCATTCCTCCAAAGTGGACCCATGCCAGAGTCTTGTGAATTGTTGTAGTGCTTACCTCATCCCTGCGGATAAACGGAGGAGGCGAAAGTGCAGCGAGGAGTCCCGTGAGGCTATACGAAATGATCGTCGCCGTGACAAAGGTCTGGTGATTGCTCCTGTCTGCCCTATTACCTGGATTGTCCAATGTCTTTTGTCCGTAGTACACTGTTGTTCCCATCAGCGCGAGCGTAACGAATCCCCCAATTTGATGTGTGGTCAACATCGTTCGCCGCAGGTTGAGTTCATGTTTGCGCACTTCGGGCGTGAGCGGCGACGAGAAGCCGATGTTGCGCACAAAACCATGCTCGTCCCAAAGAAATTTTTCCGCCCAGCTCATGTTCGCGGGGAGCAGCTTGAGCTTCGGGGCGACGTTCAGGGAATCGGGCTGCGTGGAGTCCGGCACGGCCACAACAGCAGAAGCAAATTGCGGCAATTCGGTCTGGGCAGCAAGAACCTCCGTGAATACTGCAGCGATTGTCAGGACCAGGACGATCTTCATGTGTTTTCCTTCTTTGGTTCACCGCTGTGTGATGGAACAGTAGGTACACATCCATTGAGCCCGCTCAAGAATCCCCAGCGCTCCTTGACAGAGACGATCCCCAACCTTCTTATTGGAGTCGCACACTGAAACTCATGTTGCGATTATTGACGTAATTCAATACTTCGGTGAGATGGCATACAAAACCAGAAACGTGAGTTCAGTTGGAACAACATTGTAACAACTGGTTTAGTTTGTATGCCTTTCGTGTTGTGGGCTATGCTGGAAACGAGCGATCGAAATATATATGATCACGGATCAAGTGTCAAAGGAACTGGGTTGCTCGTGCTTGGCTGCACTTCTCAAAAGAGAATCGAGAAAGCGAATCTATGGAACGCACCTTATGCTGAACGAATGAAAGCGCAACGGCAGTTTCTGGAGGTGGCATTGATCAACCGCCGGACCAACATCGTCGTTGTATGTATAACGTTTAGGCAGAAGGAAGAATTCTCTCCGAAGTCAAAATTATGAGGAGTGACGAAAGGCATGTTCTTGGAGGTGTTGGGACGCCTAAAAAAAAGCGTTGCCCAGACCATGNNCGAAACCGATAAAGCATCACATATTCGTCTGTTTACGCAATCGACAAATCACCTCACATTTCCATGCCAATTACAGGCTAGCCGAATTTCACCAGAATACCTCAATACCGACACTCATTCTGGCGCTGCATTCCTTTGTGTGTAGATTATTGCACATTGAGCTAATATTAGCCATTTCGACAATATCGATGGCTGTGGCGTGACTGACACCTGACTATCATCTCCCGGTAGTTCGCCATCGGTGCGAGTTTCCTCGGCGAGACTAAGGTCTCTTCGAGAACTAACTTATTCCCTTCACTGTTAAGGCTTCGAAGGTTTTTGCCCGCTCCATGCAATCCGTCTCATGTTTCCTCATATCTNNTTGTGGCTTCCAATCCTGCTCTCGGCTGTGGCTGTGTTCATTCTGAGCTCAATAATCCACATGTTCCTGGGTTACCACTCATCGGATTTCCACAAGCTCCCCGATGAGGAGGCTACTGCAAACGCGCTTCGGACACTTGGTATTCCTCCAGGCGAATACCTCCTCCCTCACGCTTCCAGCATGGCCGAAATGCAGTCTCCGGAATTCATCGAGAAAACAAAGAAGGGCCCCCGTGCGCTCCTGACTCTCTGGGCTGGTGGCTCGATATCGATGACACGGGAATTGATTACGTGGTTTTTCTATACTATCGTGGTCAGCATTTTTGCCGCATATATTGCGGGGAGGGCGTTACATCCGGGCGCGGCATATCTTGCGGTGTTTCGATTTGTCGGCGTCACGACATTCGCGGGCTATGTCCTTGCCGGTTGGCAGGATTCCATTTGGTACAAACGTTCGTGGTTGACGTCCATCAAGAATTCCTTCGATGGACTCATCTACGCAGCCGTCACAGCCGCCATATTTGGCTGGTTGTG
>PMNP01000166.1 GCA_003161755.1 Ignavibacteriota bacterium
TTCCAGCTTCTCCTGGATATCCTCGAGCTCCTTTATGCGGGCCGATATGCTCTTTAACTCAGATCCAGCCTCAACCAAAGAGACCAGGTTAGAGATCTTCTCAGTATTGTCGTTGAGTATCTCGCTTATGCTCTCGAGCCTCTTTTCCACCGCAGTTGGTCGATGTCGATTCAGATCTTCCACATATTCATGCGTTCGATCCGCGAGATCAGTTCCGCAGAATGAATCTCTGATCCCGGTGAGAACGAAGTCCTCCAACATTTGTTGCTTGATTGAGAACCACTTGCATACGCTCTTGCCTTTATTGACGTAACCCCCGTCAATGTAGTAGCGGTTTCCTGTGGACGTGTGGAAGTAGCCCTGAAAGTTGTATCCACAGTGGACGCATTTCACGAGACCCGTAAGCAAGTAGGTGCCTCGGTAGTAGAACTGATTCGGTTTAGTGGGGCGAGGCTCCTTCTGCACGTTCGCTTTACGGAAAAGCTCTTCTGAAACGATTGCAGGGTGAGCGCCTGGAATGACTATCCATTCAGACTGGTCGTTGTACCATTTACTCACCATTTCAATTCCCTTTTCCTTCGCCATGATCTTGCTGAGGCAGAGACGATTGTAAACCCGGTGCCCGACGTAGGCAGGATTCCGGAGGACTCCGTAGACTGACACTNNCCACTTATTGTCTTTGTTCCGCCATCGGCCGGTCTTCGGACAAGGAATTCCTTCTGCGTTCAACATGTCAGCAATGCCGACGTATCCGGCACCTTCTGCCCTCTTCTCAAAGATCCTGCGAACGGTGGCAACCTCCACCTCGCCAGCGAGTTCCCAAACTACTTTCTCCTGCTTTGGGACGGAGCGCATGCCATCCCGCATCGAGCGCTTCTCGCCGGTTTTCAGATCGATCGCAATTCGTTTGTACCCATACGGAGCAGGGCCTCCACGCGAATAGATCCCCTGCTGAGAGGACATCATTCCTCGCCTGATCGCTCTCGAGAGCTTTTTGGAATACTCTGAAGCTTCGGCAGACTCGACCACCTCGACGACATAACTCCCGATATCGTCCCCGTTCTTTGAACCGGAATGCATCACCCGGACCTTCACCCCGTACCTTTCGAAGTGCACCTTCCAGTAGGCATTCTCCCTCGGATTGAGTGCCCTCCCCCAACGGCTCTCATCATACACGATCACGTAATTGAAATCAGGATCATCCTCCACCCTCTTGATGAGATCTGCGAAGCTCGGACGGCCGAGAAAATTGGTGCCAGTACGTCCTTCGTCCGTGAACCACTCTACGATGTTGAAGTCGTTGGCCTTTGCCCATCGCTCGACTTCCTCTTTCTGCTGCGGAATCGAGGTTGCCCCCTGCTCGTCTGTGGAGCATCTGCAATACCCCACAGCGATTTTAGCTGCGCTTTGTATCTGATTCTTGGTCACTATTCTCGCCCTTCTGAGAAGTTTTAGAGGTCTCTGCCTCAAGGTTCCTGCTTATTGCTTTGGCGAACATTCTTGCCAGGAAGTCGAGGTCAGACTCGGAGAGTGTGGCTCCCTGGATGATCTCGAATTCAATTCGTCGTTTCGAGACGTTCGATCGGGAGACCTGAGGGTTAGCACCCTCTTGCCTCTCTCCTGTTTGACCGATCGATTGCTCTTTGCTCAAGGGAGCTCCGGACTGTAATGAATTCGCCAACAAGGTTCAATGAAATTCGATTTGCAGTTTGTGGTGCTATCTGTACTTCTGCGGCCTGAAAAGAAAGAATGTTCTGAACACACGGAAGATCATGTACGCGAAGAAACCGAGGGCCGAGAAGTAGATGTAGAATTCGCGATTCTCCATGCCGATTGAGAAAATCTTGAAGATGGTGAAGATGCTGACTCCAAAGATGTAGATCGGCCCCATGTTGAAATAGTGTCCCTCGTCGACCTGGCGGAGCTTGCGAATTTCCTGGGTATCCAGATACTTCTCCCGGGAGCCGTGCCAGAGCATGTTCTTGATATGAAATGGGTTGCCGTTTGAGGCTTTGAGGATCTCTCTTCTATAGAGCTCGGGATCAATTATATGGAGAGGGTAATTCTCGAAGAAATAGTTGATGAGCTGTATGGCAACTGGCTCAGGCAGGGGCTCCAAATCGATCTTCGTGAAGCAGGCCCAAATACGCTTGAAGAAGAAGGTTTCCTTCATCTCGACGACAGCTGCACAAACGAGCGAGACGTTCAGGAGCGTTTCGAGAAACTTCTGCTGTGTCGGCGAGATCCGGTCGAGGTTATCGAAAAAGACGAGATACGGCTTGTCCGATTGAGAGATGCTTTCGAAAATGAGTGCCTGCAGCTTATTGGCTCCCAGGCCAGATAGCTGCTTCTTTGCTGAGGCCCAATCTGTACGATCTTCTTCGAATTCGATGTGGAGATCTCCTAGGTAGAAGAGATCTTCGGCAATCTCTTTGAGGCAATCACCCATAGGGCTTGAATGCTCGAGGAAAATCATTTTGTATTGATCGGGTTTGATGCGGATTCCCAAGTTCCCGCGCAGCTGAGTAATGATGTTCGCTGAAAAATCAATGCGCCGCGTGCGCCCAGACAGGATCCATTTTGCTTCAAGCATGAGCCGGCTCTTCCCAATGCCCTTGTCGCCGGCAAGGAGCGTATGGCGACCTTTCGAGAGGTTTCTGACGAGCTGGTAAAGTTCTTCAGTCCTTCCGAAGAAGGTGGTATCCCGCCGAAGGTCCTGAAGTGGTCCGGGGGCATTCACTTTTTCATTCCTTGGAAAACAAGTCCGGATTTGCGCATATAGAGCATGCATCGGGGTGCAGTTGATCCGAAGCGATTCTTGGTTGCATTCAGAATGCGATGATGCGCTTGATCATCGGGACTGTCGAGCTGCAGGACGACATCAACGGCGTGCTCCAGAAGTTTGGGCCCTGCGGCAGCCTTGGTTTTCGTGACTTGACCGACGAGGATCAGAATGAGGTTTCGCTGCTGGGCGAGACGACGANNCCGCCAATGCATTGGATGCGTTGGAATACATCGTCTGGATGGAGTCGATAACCAGAACTTTCAACGATGTCTGGTTAACGTGAGCGAGAACCGTGTTCACGTTTGTCTCGAATAAGACGAGCATATTTTGTGAATTGATCCTGAGTCGATCGGCCCGGATCTTTAGTTGTTGGATTGACTCTTCTCCGGTCACGTAAAGTGAC
>PMNP01000296.1 GCA_003161755.1 Ignavibacteriota bacterium
TCTTTCCATATGTCAGACCCAGGGTCAAATAGCTGGGGCTGAATGTGCGCCCGGTCCCGTCTGGCTGATCTTCGGTTGTTTCCTGGATATCACCCCAGCTAAACGACCGAAGGCTCAAGCCTATGTTCCCAACGTCTCCCAAATTCAACCCAATCGCGGCATAGTCGAGTTTTGTAGTAGCAAGATAGTCCATGTGTGAGAACATAGCGCTCACACTTGAACCATCCCATCCACCTGCAAACCCTGCCGGATTCCAGTGGATGGATTCGACCCCATCCATCATCGCCAGGCCAGTGCCTCCCATTGCCGTCTCTCGGGCACCAACTGGGAGCAGAATTTCCGACGCACCTGCTGTACCAATCTTAGATTCATTGCCTGCAAACATCTGCATGGACGCCATTGTGAGCAGGCAAACTATGCCCACAAATCTCAATTTCATCATGGATGTGTCTCCTTTTCCATAAGAAGAATTCTCAGCAGGGATCATATGCGTGTCGGTTGCTCTTGAGGTTGAATAACTGCCACCTTCAGGATCCGATTACCCACGCCCGGAATATCGATATGGACAAGGTAGACACCGCTTGCCACCGGAAGGCCGTTGGTATTGCGGAGGTCCCACCGTTCGAACGTTGTGGTATTGCTATGGTCGATTGTCCTGACGAGCTCCCCGGTGATAGTAAAGACTCTGATCGTTGCTACCTGGGGGAGGTGGGAAAAGGTCACGAACCGATTGAATGACCCTGTTTCCGCGGTGTTATGCGCAAAGTACGGATTAGGGAACACGTTGATAAGATTGAGATCCCTCTTCATTGCTGCCGGATCGTCTGCTGAAACTGCCGGCGCCGTAAAGGTGAAAGTCCGCCCGGCTTCGAGAACGTAATTCGGCGTAATGACAATTTTATCGCCATCATGAGGGGCATATGCGGCGGCAGAATCTGTCGCCTGCGCAAGCAACACATAATAGATGTCAGTTGTGTCCTGCTGCAGTTCGAGCTTCGAAAGAGCGTATTTGGGTAATTCCGTTGAGGAATAAGTGGAAGAGAAAATGTAGAGTGGTTCCCATCCACCCGTCTGGGCCTTTGTGGGCGCCCACACCCCGTCAATANNATCTCCCATACAGTGAGAGGAACCGTTGTCGTGGCATAATCCCCCTGATAGACGATATCTTGATTTGTAAGTCCTTTTACTTTGATCCACGGAGCAAAAGATGGATCCCACAATTTGAATGCGGACGACCTGGCCACATTGTGGAGATACCGATATGCATGTTGACTTCCTCCAAACCTGATTTCCACCTTTTTCAATTTGTTTTTCGGCACTGACGATCCCGCAGTACCCAGGTACTTCATATCCACACCAGATACCGGATAATAGACACCTACTCCTGTCTGCGGCAGCGCCATCGTATAATTCTTCCGCTGGTAGGCCGTGTACGCCTGAAGCCATTGATTATAGGATGGCTCATACGTCACGCCAGGAGGCGATTGTGTGTCGCTGCGCGGTCCCTGAGCCGGGTTCGTGAGTTTGAGGAACATCCCATCAACATACGGAGACGTATCGTCGCCCAGGAAATTCGTGGAACCTTTAACGACAGTGTCCGTTCCACCTCCAAACGAACGGTATGCATCCCACGAGGTGACATTTGCTCCCGTTCCGTTGACCTTCACGGTGTATGTCGCCCCTGTGAGAAGTGATGGATCCAGGACTTGCGGTTTCAATGCGTCATCACCATGGATCGCGCGATCAGTCTGCAGTACTTGATTCGTTGCTGTGGGAATTGTTGTTCCAATCGCGGGTTGGCGGGGAACCGCTGTAATCGCATCCTGAGCCGCCTCAAGCGACAAAGGAAGACCTTTGTCTCTTGCGCCGGGGACAGTACTAAACGCATAGGTTGTCAAGGCAAAGTAGTATGACTTGCCGTTAATCAGCGGACCACCGGTTAGATAGTCGTGATCAACGACAAAGTCTCGCTTTATGCCGCTGTTGGTTCCGAATTCTACAGGATTGAGGTAGAAGTTTCCTGTCACTTGATCCTTAACATAATCGACGATCGTTGTGACCGTATCAATAACGTCATACGTCGCCACTCTCGTCCAAGGGCCGCTCGAACTCGCCCCCTGATAGAAATTGTAGCCCTGGAACTGATAACCCTTAAAATTGTAACTTTCCGTTGGACCAACGTTCTGCGACCAATCAAAGATAAGTTCGTTGGGCAAATTCGTCACTCGAATATCGGGAACTGGAGGAGCCGCCGGCAGATTGAAATTGCTGTTAAATGCATCCTGGGCAATCGCATCATATTGCTTGAGAAGCGTTACGCTTGTAAGGCGGTCAGTTGCCTGAGCTATCAAAAAGGCACCAACCACTTCCTGGGTATCTCCTTTTGCAAGAGTAAACGGACCCGAACTTAACATGATGCGAATGTCCTGTGGACTGAACACTCCCAAGGGAAAGTTTGCTGGCAGGTCTCCAGTTCCTGCTACCGGATCGCCTGAGAACCACTTGTACATCGGTTGATGCGATGTGGGAGAGACGAGCGTTTGATGAACCGTTCCAGCTTTCCCCTTCATGTAATCATACACAATGCCTGGGAATCTCGGATCTCCTGACGGAGGGTCGAGGATGGAAGGAAATGTGTTGTTGGTGTACACAACATAGGAAGTCATGGGAAGATTGACATAACCCTTAATCCACTTCCCGTCAACAAGGGCGCTGTCAGTTGGACCGCCTGGCACTTTGGGACCCTCAAAAAAGTCGAACCCATCGGCAGGGGGTTTGCTTCCATATCCGTGAGTGGTTGCATCGTCATTATCACCATTGTAGACGTAACCCAAGGAGAGGGTCGTATCACAACCCGGGAGGTCATCATTGGCATCGCCGAGATCGACATCACTCCACATGCTGATATACGTGCTGTCGTAGTCCGCGTCGCTCTTGTTGATGATTTGCCACTTCAGGAACATCATATTGCCCAACGCTCCGGGGCGGTTGAAGGCGAAGTACAGGCACCGCACTTCCAACCCCATCGGTGAACTGGTCCCCAATGAATTATGGCGGGCACGGCTGGCATCATTGGCCACGCACCACAATTGTTGGTCGCCATAGAACTTTGGTTTGTCAACACCTGGTGTCCACTTGCCATCGCCGTCAACATCAATAAAGGGCGCGCCAAGATCTCCCGGCCAGTCTGTGAGGTCCGGATTAGGTGCAGCATTGGCTTTCAAGTCCCTTTGATCGATTTTGTAAAGGCGGTACCGGGGATCCGCAGCCCTGCCCGTCGGAAGACCATCCTCGTTGGATGTTGTATTAAACGTCTCCAAGAGCGGACCGGGTTGGTATTCGCTCTGGTAGTCCATTACAGCAGTGCGAACGGCATGCGTGGGCCGATGGGTACCCGCTATCCATATGCCAGCAGTGAACACTGCAGTCTTGCCCGATCCTTTCGGCCATTCGAGTCCAGAATTACCCGTCTTCCGCTCATCGGCAAAAACTCCATCGGAATTAATCGTGCAATTAATGGTATTGATGTCCAGATACTTGTAGTCGTTGATCTTCTGCAACTTAGGCGGTGTTGCCTTTCCGGTATTCTTCTCGCCTCCAAGCGAGACAGAACCAGCGACAAGCATCACCACAAACAACAGACAGAGTTGAGAAATGGATTTCATGTGAAAGCTCCTCGTCGGAAATATGCTTTTTCAAGCAATAGGGGATCGCTTTAAATACCAAACCTCAGGCCAAGGCGAACCTGGCGGGGCGGTCCATAGAATGCAAGGTTGTTCTCAAGAGCCTGATAAAGTTTCACAGCATTCGGGCCGTTGTTTTTCGCCCAAGTAATGCCGTTGGGAGTACTGAGCCACCCGTCATTATCCGGCTGTCCCGTTCCGCTGTACACGCCATTCACCACATTTTGCCGGTTGAACAGATTGGTGACCCAGAAATACACGTCGAAGTCAATGTTATTCATAATCGTAAAGCTTCGATCGAGCTTAAGATCCACCTCGTAGATCCACGGCCCGGTAGACGCATTGAGATTCTCGAACGCTGCTGGAGCGTTGGTCGATGAGAAAGCAAACGCACCATCGATTTGGCTCAACGTGTAGCGAACGCCACTGCTGAATGAGAAGAGCACATTCAGTCCCGTACGTTCGAGAAGCTTTGTCCCGAACAGCGTGGGCCCATCGTCCTTTTCGAACCGGTAGTCGAGATTGATGTTCCCCGTATGCGTGCGATCAAAATCCGTCGCCGCCGGAATCACCGGGAAGTACGGTTGACCGTTATACGAGTTGTCCTGCCAGGCAATGTCAAAGTGTGAGGCCGAACTCGATCCTGTCGCTGTGGAACTGGAAAGCGTGTAGTTTGCGTTCAACGCGACACGGTTGGTCCGCCGCATCTGGAATGTCAACGTTGCGCCTTTTGAAGTTCCAAAGTCGCCGTTCACCGTTGTATAATAGGCAGTCCCGCTATAGGGGNNTAGGGGAAGACTACGCGGATCACATGAAGATCCTTTGTGTCTTTGTAGAAGAAACTCAGATCAAAAGAGGACTCTTCTCCTAATTGCTGTCGGAATCCCACTTCGTAATCGGTGGTTCTCTCAGGTTTGAGGTTTGGATTTGGCTGCTGATAGGCAAAAACGCTTGTGAAGTAATACGCCGCGGTCATTCGCGACGTGTAGACGTCGTTCAACCTGCCCATCTGCATAAACTTGCCATACGAAGCGTGGAAGACGGATTTGTCAGCAACCGGGAACGAGAAGCCCAGTCGGGGGCTGAATTGATCGTACTTTGCGCGCGTCGTTGAATAGCTCGAATCCGCAACCACCGGCACACCGTCAAAAGAATCGATGACGATGTTCTGAGGATCCTTGTATTGCGGAGCGCCCGGATCGAAGAAGTCATACCGCAGTCCCGCATTGATGATCAGATCATCAAATTCGAACTTGTTCTGGATATATCCTCCAAGAAACAAAGGATGGCGGGGACCTTCCCGATCGAGATTTACTGTTTGTCCAGTCTTGTCGGTGAAGGATCCACCACTAAACGTATTGCCGTAGATATCATAGCCGTATGATGACACTCCTGCGGTATTGTAGATCGCCCAATCCGAGGCTCCGGGATTTTGCAGACGTGCCAGATAAATGTCTCTGGCATTAATGGTGTAGCTTCGAATGGTGTAGCGGTTGAGTTCTCCGCCAACCTTCAGTTCCCACGATTGCCCAAATTCATGAGTCAGGTCGAGCCTCCCTCCAAGATTGGTTCGCAAACTCTTGGTGTATGTGCTCGTGATGGAACCTGGCCACGCAAATGAAAAGCTATACAATGACACAGGTGCAGGGTTTTGACTTGGTCCGACCAGCGTCGACACAACAGCCGGGTTTCCATAATCTTCGATATCGCCAAACAACTGGTTGTCGCCAATCTGCTGCCAGGTCCAAAAGCCGTTCCCTTGAATGGTATAGTAGGTTTTGGGATCAATGAAGTGGGTGAGCTTGACATACATCGAAGCATCACCTGTGGTGGTCCTCAATGGACGGGCTAAACCAGAGGCAACATTGATGATCCCCAGCCCTTGTCCGTATGAGCAAATATTTGTGTTGTAGTCGTAGGAACCGCCAACTTTGATATTCATGGATCCAAGGTCGGCGAGGATATTTCCGCTGAGCGCATACGAATTGCGGTCCACACCTCCTTGTTGCCGTCCACCAGCGTAGTTCGCACTATTGAGGAGATTGGCAATGTACGTCCGATGGCCCGTTGGCGCGCGCGGTGGCGTATCACTTAAGGGGTTCGCGGAAAACCGATCAACAATCTGCCATTCCGTGTTCTGCAGCGCGTTGGAATCAACGGATATAGGAAGTCCCGTCCCATCCAGAAACGTCGCAGGGCTGCGATCAAAGACGTGCTGACCGGCAAGGAAGAACTTGAAGCGATTATCTGCCGGCAGGATCGGTCCGCCGATGGTCAAGGCATATTCGCTTTGACCGTAGGAATACGCGCCAAGCACGTTTTTCGAATCGACTCCTCCCAATTGATCTGTGATAACTTCCAGGGTCGCATTGTAATTCGGTCCGCCCGTTTTTGTTGACGCGCTGACGATTCCCGACATAGCGTTGCCATACTCGGCCGTCATGCCGCCGACCTGCGTCTGGACTTCTTCCAGGGAGTTGCTGATCATGTTCAGTGAAAGCTGACCATTCATCNNCATAAAACGCTGTTTCTTCGAGACGGCCGCCGCGAACGTAGTAATTGTCACCCTGGTGGACTACGCCCGGAGTCAACGCAAACACATCACGGAGTTCACGAACAGGAAGTTCTTCAATCTTCTCCGCACTGACCGTCTCGACGAAGTTGGTCGCACTTTTATTTACGAGCGGGGCTTGGGCGATGATTTCGACAGTCGGTCCATTAACCGCTTCGCTTTCAAGTTGGAAATTCACTTCCGTTGTCAGGTCAACTGTGACGTGAACGTTTTTCTGGATAACCGTTCTGTACCCGACAAAAGTCGCCCGAACGCTGTATGCTCCCGGAGGAACGTTCAGGACCGTGTATTCACCATTGACATCTGCCGAAGCGCCCAAGTTCGTGGTCTCAAGGACGATGCTTGCGCCGATGAGGGCCTCACCTGTTGCTTTGTCGGTCGCCTTGCCCTTGATTTTTCCCGTCTCGCCGGCCATTGCTAATAGGGCGAACGCGAACAGAACAAGGACACTGAGGATAGACCGTACGATGATACGATACATAGTTCCTCCTAAACATAGGGTAGAGAAAGGGAACCCAAACCTGATTGCTTGTCCTGCACACCTCGAAGAATTTGCAGCTTGGAGATCCTGGCGAGAAAAGAAGGGAAGTTGAGAGACACCACCGAGTGGCCCCACGCGCGGGAAAGGGATTAAACGACAATTCTGGAAGGCCGGCAGATTCGACGCCTACGTCGGTCGTGCCATCCCCCTTCTTCCACCTTTCATAGGAACCGGCATACATCCATGGATCGCCGCAAAGAACAATGGTCACGCCTTCGAGGGATGACTCCGCAAAACCGTTCATGCCATTGGCAGACCATTGGCCGCGCCGGCACATCCCCTAGGAATGTGCCGGCACGTCCGATAGAACTTACTTCATCAACACCATCTTCTTGACTTCATTGAAACTGCCTGCCTTGAGGGCGTAGAAGTAGACGCCGCTCGCAAACTTCCCAGAACCAAAATCGACCGAGTATGTTCCAGGGTTCTTCACTTCATTCACCAATGTTGCAACTTCCTGCCCGAGCACATTGTAGACCTTCAAGGACACGTTCACGCTCTTCGCGACGGTGTACTTGATTGTGGTCTTCGGGTTGAACGGATTCGGGTAGTTCTGGTCCAGTGCATAGCTCCGCACCACTGGCGGCTTTTCGGTGACCGCGGTTGGAGTCTGCACAAATGAGAAGGAACTAACAAGAAAGTCATTCGGCCCTGAGTTCGATGGCGGGAAAGCAAGCGGATTGAGACCATGCTCCCATTGGCGCGAGAAGTAAATGGTGTATGTATTCGGCGTGCTCTCTGTCTTCAGTAATGGGGCCGTGTGCATGATGAGCTCTGCACCAGCGGACTGCGTGACATTGACAGGTGTTCCCCAGTCGCCACCAAGGTTCCGGCTAGTTCCCCAGATGTCAGGAAGCGTATCAGTCACCGAACTTGTCGCCGCATCGAGCCATGCAATTGCAATGATGTTTCCTGTACTGTCTTGAGACACCGACAAGTCCCACGCATCCTGGTTGAGATCTGCTTCACCTGCGCTGTAGGGATCAGCTGGATTGTAGTAATCCTGAATCGTATGGGTATTCAGGCCAGACTTCACAATCTTCGATTCCCAACCACTCGATCCTTCGAAAAACTCCGCAACAGCATAGACGCTCGTTGCGGTGTCCACAACCACCGTAAGGAAGTGCACTTTTCCGTTAGCATCCACCAGCATATGTGCATTGGGGCGGGCGCTGGCACCATATCCAGCTGCAATATACCACGTGGGGCCAAAACCGGGGAGACCGTTCCAGTTCTTGGATGGACCAACCTGCGGACGAACCCATTGACTCCACGTCGCCCCCTTGTCTGTGGACTTAGAATACCCGAGGTTGTAATTGTACTGGAAATTCGTGTCTGCTACGGCTAAGGTATCTCCGTTAAAAATTGCCATCATGCCGAGATACTCAACCCCCTGACTCTCCGCACCATTGATATAATCATACGAACCCGCGGCACCAGTCAATGTGTGGCCGCTAGCATCATGCTGGAAATTCGACTCATACCAGGCCGCAGGGGTCACGGTGTCGACAGTGACATAGTCGGTCGTATGGAATGACATATACCCGAAATCGTGCCCAGCAACCCAGTACACATCACTAGAGTTCTTCGAGGACCAATTCCAAGTTTGCGAACTGAACGTCGGAGGCGGTTCTTCCTCAATTGAAGTCACTGCACCAGTTCCAATTTGAATATCATTGCCATACCGAACCGCGCCAAATACGCCCCCCGTCAGTTCGGGATTTGAATAGACGAAACTGACATTCGCGAGATCACTCGAATGGGTTCCGTTAGAGATGGAGCCACTGGGGTAGCGGGAATTATTTCCCGCGACACCTGCATTAAGACCTCCTGGAACTCGTGCCCATGTTGCACCGCCGTCAGTGGAAAGATCGTACCAGAGCTGACCGCTTGAGCCATACCCCGTTCTGCCGCGATGAATTATTGTCAGGGCGTTGCTCGAAGGATCATAGGCGAGAGGGTTGATGTTCCATCCGGCACCCCCGAAGGCGTTATTTGCAGAGTCAACAATCACCCAAGTGAGGGCACTTGGTTTCTTGAGTCCCTGCACCGCACTTGGAGCCGCGCTCCTTTGACTAAATGAAGCATCATTGTCCGAACGCAACGCGTGGTTTTTGCCCGCCAACCTCTGACCACCAAACGGNNACAACAGATAGCAGATGTTTCATGGAGATAACTCCCCGATTATGAATGTGGTTAGTGAAATGAAAATTCGCCCACTGAGTGCTCTCCGAGAAGCTGGAGTGCATCCGGTTTGGTGAGCACGAACAATGATAAGGCTAGAGTGATACGTGTTGGTGTGGAATGTGGAAAGTGTTATCAGTCAGTCTCGATAGTATCCCTTATCCTGTTGACCCCAAATACAATGATCTGCCGGCCACCCCATCATCCCCACCTCACTCCAGCCACAACATCCATCGAGCCTGATGCAAGACAAAGATAATCAAATCTTAATAGTCGAATATAGAGACACGAGTTATCTTTGTCAAGTACTTGCGAAAAAATTCAATATTTTCGCGCCTTTTGTGTGCATTCTCGCAAATACACCTGACAAACATTGAACTGTTTATACGAGTTCCCATGCGGATCGAAACCACCGGCTAGTCCAACTTCACAAGCCGCACGGCAGTAACGCCTTCCTGTTGGGCCACTTCCTTTGCCGCCGCATCAGGTACTGCGCTGTCGACATTCATCACTGTGAGGGCAATCGCACCGATTTCCGTCCGCCCGAGTGACAACCCTGCAATATTCACATTATACGCGGCGAGGATTGTCCCCACCTTTGCCAACATGCCCGGACGATCGATATTCCGATAGATGAAGAGATAGCCTTCAGGCCTGACCTCGAATCCGAAACCGTCCATGCTGACGAGACGCACAGTGGATGGCGCAAAGACTGTTCCACCAACAACACGTGTTTCATTTTCAGTCTCATACCGCACCTGCAGGTATGTCGTATAACTGCCGGTGTCGGGCATGCGTTCTTCCGTAAGCACGACGCCCAACTCCCGGGCGAGAAACGGTGCATTAATAAAGTTCACCGGATCGTGAACGCTGTGCGCAAGAATGCCCTTGAGAATTCCGGCCTTGACCAGTTCAAACGCCGATACCATCAGATCACCGGAAACGGAAACAGTCAGTTTCTTGAGTTTCCCCGGCGTTGATTGAACAACAAGACTTCCAATCCGTTCAGCGAGGTCGAGACAGGGGCGCACTTCCGCGCGGAGGGTGAGATGCATCGCAGAACCATTGACGATGCCGGTGAACGCGCGTCCTTGCAGGGCATCGACAATCTCTTCGGCAATTTGCACAGCCACTTTTTCCTGCGCTTCTTCGGTCGATGCGCCAAGATGCGGAGTAACCACGACTTTGGGGTGACCGACGAGAGGATTTCCTTTCGGCGGCTCACTTTCGTACACATCGAGGGCGGCACCGGCGACCTGACCGCTATTCAATGCCCGCAGCAAAGCCTGTTCATCAATAATGCCGCCTCGTGCGCAATTCACGACACGCACCCCCTTCTTGCATTGCGCAAACGCAGCGTCCCCCAGCAAGCCCTTCGTTTGCGCATTGAGTGGCGTATGGACGGTGATGAAATCAGACCGGCGGAAGAGCTCCTCGAGACCGACAGGTTCGATGTTCATTTTCACTGCAACATCGGCGCCAAGCACCGGGTCATAGCCCAGGACTTTCATCCCGAGACCCTGGCAACGGACAGCCACTTCCCTGCCGATTTTGCCGAGTCCAACGACACCGATCGTTTTGTCGTTGACTTCAGTTCCGGTAAAACTCTTTCTGTCCCACGCGCCTCCCACCATGCTCGCATGAGCCTGCGGGATATTCCGGGCGAGCGAGAGCATCATCGAGATCGTATGTTCTGCAGCGGAGACGGTATTTCCTCCCGGAGTATTCAGCACAAGAATTCCCTTCCGGGTTGCAGCCTCCACATCGATATTATCCACCCCTGTGCCGGCCCGACCGATCACTTTCAGCCGTGTCCCCCTTCCGATCACTTCCGCTGTCACCTTTGTGGCGCTCCGTACGATCAACCCTTCGTACTCCCCGATGATTTTGAGCAGTTCCGCTGCCGGCAGCCCCGGCCGATTGTCCACCTGAAACTGCTCACGCTCAAGGATGTCAATGCAGCTTTGTTCGAGTTGATCGCTGACAAGAATCTTCATGAGGCAATTCCTTTTTGAGGTGACCGGAATGCTACGTCGATATGAAGGATGAGAGTACTGCTCCGCAACTAGAAATCAAATGAAGAAGAATGAAAGATCCAACCAAATTATTCGTAATTGTGGTGCCATAGATCGTCTTCCTGCCGTACATCAGGCGCCACATCATGGCGTCCTGGTGTTCTCAATTTCCGACAAGCTCTTCTGAACCGCGGNNCGCGCGTTCGAGAGCCGCAACCACTGTGACCATATCAAGGTCATCATAATATCCCAGGTGTGATATGCGCAAAATCTTTCCCGCGTAGTCGCCCTGTCCCCCCGCCACCGTGATTCCGAATCGTGTTTGCAGGGTTTGGTGCAGTTCCTTCCACACGACACTCTCCGGCAGCCATGCGGCCGTTAACGCATTGGACGGCGCTTGCGAAAACAGTTTCAGACCCAAAGCGGCAAGACCGTTTCTCGCCGCCTTTGCGTGGCGTGCGTGGCGTGCCCAAATGTTCTCGAGTCCTTCTTCATACATCATATCGAGTGCTTCGTCAACGCCCTGGAGCAGCGTAATCGCCGGGGTCCAGGGCGTATCGTTCGAGTTTAAGACGGCCAGAGCCCGTCGAAGATCGAAATACACCCGGCGCGAGGTCGACAACTCAATTGCCTTCCGGGCACGCTCACTCAGGGCGACAAACGCAACTCCGGGGGGTGTCATGAGCCCTTTTTGGGAGCCGGTGACACAGGCATCGATGCCCCACGCATCGAACCGAAGCTCGAGCGCGCCAACAGAAGTGATGCCATCCACACACAGCAGTGTGCCGGGGAATTCCTTCCGGACCATTGCAGCAATCGCCTTGAGATCAATCGCCGTTCCCGTCGAGGTTTCGCTGTGTGTGAGCAACACCCCGCGCGGATCTTTCGCGCCATGCAGTGCCTCGCGAAGTTGTTCCGGCTGAAGGGCCGTCCCCCATGGAACGAGAATTTCCTGCGGATTCATCCCAAACGTTTCGGCCAGCCGGGTCCACCGTTCGCCAAATTTGCCCCCATTCACTGTGATGACGCAGTCGCCCGGGGAAAAGAGATTCACCACCGTTGCCTCCATCGCGCCTGTTCCCGAGGAAGTAAGTGGAACGACGGGACCGGAGGTATCAAACAGCCATTGAAGACGATGGTGGAGGTGATCCATGGTGCGGCGAAACTCATCCGTGCGGTGATGGATGAGAGGAGAACCCATGCGCCGGAGTACACGCTCAGGAAGGGGGGTTGGGCCGGGGGTGAAGAGCCGATGTTTCATGCCGGATCGAGGGGTCAGTCGCAGAGAGCTTCAGCGATGGCGTGGAGTACTTCAGTTTTTCCGATTCCGGTAACGGCAGAAAAGGGAACGACGCCCTTGCAATGCGGATAGACGCTGAACGTGGTGCGTGCAGCCTGCACATAACGGGGCATCTTGCTGACGGGAAGTTTGTAGGCCTTGGTGAGGGCGACCAGGAAATTGATGTCGTAGTAGTCGAGCCAGCCGATCATCATCATATCGAGTTCGGAAGGCTCATGGCGCGCGTCGATGAGTTGGACGACCAGATCAAGGTTTTCGCGGCTTTTGAGGTATTGTTCGATGAGTTTGCCCCAGCTGGATCGCACTTGGGCGGGGATGCGGGCGTAGCCATATCCGGGAAGGTCTACGAAGTAGAACTGCTTGTTGACAACATAGTAGTTGAGTTCGCGCGTCTTTCCGGGGTCACCACTGGCGCGGGCGAGGGATTTGCGCGCGCAGAGCTTATTAATGAGGGAGGATTTGCCCACGTTGGATCGACCGAGAAAGGCAATCTCATTCATCCCATCCCGAGGGAGTTGCCGCAGGTCGGTTGCTCCGAGAACGAATTCAGCCGTTGTGATTTTCATGCACGAAGCTGTGGCGATGTGATGCGTCGGAGGCGCCGGCGCAGTTGGGACCGAAGTCCCTACCAGCCGCCCGGGTCGCACCGGCAGATTTCCTTGTTGCGAATCGGGACAGGCAGGCGCAGGGGAATTCTTATGATTTAGCTGCGGCTTCAGCGGGTTCGTCTTTCTTCGGCACAGGTTCCTCTTTGGCAGTCTTGCCGCTTGGTTTCTTTGCTTTGCGCGCGCGCGCTGTCTTTTCTTTCGACTGCGTCCGTCCGCCGCTTTCCGAACCCATGTTAAAATCCACCAGTTCAATGACGGCAAGCTCAGCCCCATCTCCCTTTCGCTGGCCAAGCCGGACAATCCGGGTATACCCGCCGGCTCTCGTTCCCACCTTGTCCACAATCGTGGAGAAGAGCTCGCTGACCACTTCACGATCCTTGATCATCCGACTCACCTCGCGCCGCGCGTGAACCCCCGCGCCGGGTGCGTCGACGGTCTTTGCTGCAGCATTGCGTGCGCGGGTGATCAGCTTTTCGACGACCATGCGCGTCTCTTTTGCCTTTGCCACCGTTGTGGTAATCCTCTTGTGGCGTAACAATGACGTTGAAAGTGCGCGGAGAAGTGCGCTGCGATGACTGGCAGTGCGTTTGAGTTTGCGTCCTGATTTGCGATGTCGCATGATTTCAATCCCAGAAATACAATCGTGTGCGTGGAGTTACTCTCCATCCTTCAGATATTTGGTGACATCCATTCCGAAGGAGAGGCCTTGTTCCTCGATAATCTCCGAAAGTTCCGCCAGCGATTTTCTCCCGAAATTGCGGAACTTCAGGAGTTCGGCTTCGTCACGGCGAACGAGCTCGGCAATCGTCTTGATGTTTGCCGCACGGAGACAATTATGCGAGCGCACGGACAGTTCGAGTTCGTCGACGGGGGTAAGAAGAATTTTCCTGACGCGCTCCATCTCCGCATCTTGCGGTGTTTCATCTTTCACTGCTTCCGGCTCCGCATCAAAATTAATGAAGAGCTGGATGTGGTCACGGAGGATTTTCCCGGCGAAGGTCAGGGCATCCTCGGGCGTGATCGATCCGTCGGTGTCCACTTCAAGGGTCAATTTCTCGTAGTCGGTCTGCTGCCCGACGCGCGTTGTTTCAACGAAATAACGGACGTTTTTGATGGGAGTGAAGATTGTGTCGATTGCGATAACCCCCGGCGCCTGGTCGGGGGTCTTGTTCTCTTCCGCAACGATATATCCCACGCCGCGGCCGATCCAGATCTGCATTTCAAATGAAGCATCGGCATTCAATGTCGCGAGATGGAGATCCGGGTTCAGGACCTCTATATCCGGAGAGGCGTTCTGGAGATCGCGCGCCTTCACCTCCATGGGTCCTTTCAAGGACACCACGATGCGGTTGGTCTTCTTGTTGACGAGCCTCAGGCGGACCTGTTTCAGGTTCAGCACGACATCAGGCACGTCTTCCACAACTCCGGGAATCGTCGAGAACTCGTGTTGCACGCCCTCGACGCGAAACGCGGTAATGGCATAGCCGGGGAGCGACGACAGCAGAACCCGGCGCATGGAATTCCCCAGCGTCACGCCGAAGCCTTTTTCCAGAGGCTGGACGAGAAACCGCCCGAATGTTGGAGTCCGGGAGGTTTCATCCAGCTGGATCTTCTCCGGCATTTGAATTGTTCCGGTTGTCATTGTGCTCTCTCCACCCTTACTTGGAATACAACTCGACGACCAGCTGTTCGTCCGCATTGAGCGGAATGTCGGTGCGGGTCGGAACATCAAGGAATGTGCCGACCATGCCGGCCTTGTCGAGGCTCAGCCATGGCAGCATTGCGTTATCTTTCATCCGCTTCATTGAAGAGTGAACGATTTCAATGTTCTTGCTCTTCTGTCTCACGGCCACCAAGTCTCCCGGCCGAAGCTGGAAGGACGGGATATCGACGTGTTTCCCGTTCACAAGGAAGTGCCCGTGATTAATGAGTTGCCTCGCGGTCTTTCGTGAAGGCGCGAAGCCGAGACGATAGACGGTATTGTCCAGCCGGCGCTCGAGCAGCTTCACCAGATTCTCGCCTGTGCGCCCCGTCTGTTTGAGGGCCTTCTCAAAATAGTTGTGGAATTGTCCCTCCATCAAACCGTACATCCGGCGGATTTTCTGTTTCTCCCGAAGCTGAACGCCATACTCGGAGATCTTGGTCCGTCTTGATTGGCCGTGCTGGCCGGGAGGAAATGCGCGGCGTTCCACCGGGCATTTCTCGGTGAAGCACTTTGTCCCTTTCAGGAACAACTTTTGCCGCTCACGCCGACAAAGCCGGCAACTTGGGGCAGTATACCTTGCCATGAACGAATTCCCTTTGTGTCAGTTCGCTTACACTCTGCGCCGTTTTGGCGGCCGACAGCCGTTATGCGGGATCGGGGTCGCATCACGGATGCTGCTGATTTCCAGACCTGCAGTCTGCAACGCACGAATCGCTGCTTCTCGTCCGGACCCGGGTCCTTTTACAAACACCTCGACCTTTCGCAGTCCAAGGGCATGTGCGGCTTTCGCCGCAGCTTCAGCAGAAACCTGTGCTGCAAATGGAGTATTCTTGCGCGATCCCTTGAAACCATTCTTGCCTGCCGAGGACCAGCTGATGGTATTGCCATACACGTCGGTGATGGTCACGATGACATTATTGAACGTGGCCTTAACAAACACCTTGCCGCTGACGTCGACCTGGATTTTCTTCCGTTTCTTGGTGTCGGTCGATTGGCTTTGAGTGGTTTTTGCCACAACACCTCCTTGTTCCATGAGTTACTACATTCCAATCCTCCCGAGCAGTTCCAACAACAGCGCACATTGCCCGAAGGTCTCTGCCTATCTCCTGCTTCGTACTCCCTGCTCTCTGCTTAGGTCTTGGCCGCCGTTTTCTTCTTTCCTGCAACCGTCTTCCGCCTGCCTTTGCGCGTGCGCGCGTTTGTCCTTGTGCGCTGGCCACGCACTGGCAAGCCCTTGCGATGGCGGATGCCACGATAGCAGCCGATGTCCATCAATCGCTTGATGTTCATCTGCGTGTCGCTCCGCAATGCTCCTTCCACCTTGTAGTCGGCAGTGATGATGGCACGAATCTTTGCCACTTCATCGTCATTAAGATCGCCGATCTTCTTGTCGAAGGAAATGCCCACCCTTCGAAGGATCGTGCGTGCCGTTGTCCGACCGATGCCATAAATGTAGGTCAGACCCACTTCAGACCGCTTTTTCTTGGGCAGATCGATACCCGCAAGACGAGCCACGCGGTACTCTCCTTGTTGTTAGCCTTGACGCTGTTTGTGCTTTGGGTTCTTGCAGATCACCCGCACCTGTCCCTTGCGGCGGATGATTTTGCAATTGATGCAGATCTTTTTAACGGACGACCGGACTTTCATAGCCGCATTCCCCGTTTTCTTGTTCTCTTGCTTACTTGTATCTGTATGTGATACGCCCCTTGCTCAGGTCGTACGGCGACAGTTCTACCGTCACTCTGTCGCCCACCAGGATCTTGATGAAATTCATGCGCATCTTGCCCGAGATATGGGCTAGGATGTTATGCCCGTTCTCGAGACTCACCTTGAACATTGCGTTGGGCAGGGTCTCGGTAATCACCCCATCAACTTTGATCGGACCTTGCTTTCCCATAGGGACTGTTCATGCCTCCGTCACCTCGTGAGGATCTCTGCGTCACCGGATTGCACGATGACGGTATGTTCGAAGTGTGCCGAAGGCTTCCCATCTGCCGTCCGCACCGTCCAGCCATCGGTGTCCACTGTCACTCTGTAGGTTCCTGCGTTGACCATCGGTTCGATTGCCAGAGCCATCCCTTCCTGCAGCAGGATGCCCGTTCCCGATGTCCCAAAGTTCGGAACCGCCGGTTCTTCATGCAGGTTCTTGCCTATTCCGTGCCCGACGAGATCACGCACGACGGAAAAGCCCCTCTTCTCAACCCACTCCTGAATAGCTCCGGAAATATCATACAGCCGTCCGCCTGCCACCGCCTGCGCAATCCCCTTCATCAATGCTTCTTCTGTTACCTGCAACAGGCGCTGCTTCTCCTCGGACACTCTGCCGACCGCGAAGGAACGAGCGGCATCTCCGAAGTATCCCCCCTTCTTGACTCCCACATCGATCGATACAATCTGTCCTTCTTCCAATTGTCGCGGGCCGGGAAACCCATGGACAACCTGGTCGTCGATCGAAACACACAGGGTNNAAAGATTACGCTTATCGCTCCCGTATCCCTTGAACGCCGGAACCCCTCCTTGCGATCGGATATATTCTTCTGCAAGAATATCGAGTTCCTGGGTTGTTATCCCCGGCCGTATCCGCCCTCCCATGAGGGCCAGCACTTCTCCGACGATGCGACCGCTTTCACGCATCATCGCAACTTCCTGCCGGGACTTAATCGAGACCTTTGCCATGCTTCAGGGTTACCGCATCCGTCCCTTCATCTTCCCCGATTTCATAAATCCGTCGTAATGACGCATCAAAAGG
>PMNP01000165.1 GCA_003161755.1 Ignavibacteriota bacterium
ACCAGTTCTATCCTCAAACTTCAAAAAAACAGACACCTCACAGAAAATAGAGTTCTGCAATGCACCATATCGCCCGGATTATCAGTTTTTGCTCCACTTCATGGCGTGACGTTCGCGAACCTGTCACTCACTGTCACGCAACAGTCACATATTGTCGATTGAGGTGTAACTTCTTTCCTTTTCGTGTATAGTATAAGCATGGCCAACGACACCACGACATTTCACGACGTCTACAGCCGGTACTCGGCAGATGTGTTTCGCTTTTCCTACTGGCTGTGCGGAAATGCCGATGACGCCAAGGACATCACCTCGGAAACGTTTGTCCGGTTGTGGACTGCCAAAGCAGAAGTGCGGGTCGGAACCGTCAAGGCGTATCTCTTCAGCATCGCCCGAAATATCTATATCCGAAGCAAAGGGCGTGAAGACAGATTCTCGCCGATCAATCCGGAAGCTCCTGATGCGGGTCATCTGCCGGATCATCTGACGGCTGTACAATCGGAGCTCGATGTTACGCTGAAGGCGATGAAGTCGCTCCCGGAGCTTGACAGAACTCTGCTCATCTTGCTGGCACAAGAAGAACTTCCGTATGAGGAGATTGCGAAAATCACCGGACTTTCGGTCGCCGCGGCAAAGGTGCGTGTGTTCCGTGCCCGCGCGAAACTTCTTTCCCTGGTATCTGAAACGCAAGGAGATTAATCATGACGATAACCAAAGAAATCATCACCGATCTGATGCCGCTCTATCTGTCGGGAGAGTGCAGTCGGGACACAAAAGCCCTCATTGAGGAATTCTTTCGGGGAAATCCCAATTTCGCAGAGCAGATAAAGAAGATCAGCGCTGTGACTCTCCCTGGACGCGCATTCCCTCCTCCCGCTCAGGATGAAGAGCTGAAGATACTGCGGAGGACCCGCAAACTGCTCAGAATCCGTAGCTATGCGCTTGGCTTTGCCATCGTTTTCACGCTTGCCCCATTTTCCTTTGTCTATACTAATGGGCATTGGTATTTCCTGTTTTTGGAATCCCCCTGGAGTGCTCTTGTCTACGTGTTGATGGGGATTGATTGCTGGGTGGTTTATGGCATCTCACGGCGAAAGACAAGGGATCTTTGATTCGACGGCATACGCTATTCATTTTCTTAAAGAAAGGAACCTCCATGAACGCTCTTCGTCTCTTCGCTTTAGCGCTTCTGATCCCGTTGGGCTTCCTCCAGGCCCAAACATTTGAAACAGCGTGGATTCCCTCAAAACCCGAAATCGCCACCTATCGCTCAACGAGCCCGCAGGGTGACGGACTCTACCAGGTGGTGGTGTCGAAAACGGACAGCATCATCGAAGTGTATATCAACATGATCTCCCCAGGATTCACCAAAACTGTCCACGGACGAATGACATCGGCTATGCGCCCGCTCGCCTCGTCATCGTTCATCGCTGTGGGTGGACAGATCATTATCGAAACCTCATGCCAGTACACGGGGGACAAAATTCACCTGAGTAGTGTGATCAAACCGTACAATCAGACAGTACTGTTCGATTCAGCCGCTGCCGGTCCTATCGTCGATTTTTCCCAGGTACCGTTGCTTGGGCGGATAATTTCGCTCAAACCCGGCACACGCCGGTCGTTCGTCTCCATCAATCCCCAATCAAATGCTCTCGTGACCATGACAACCGAGGTTGTAGGAACAGCAGTGGTGGACTCGATCGAATGCGCAAAAGTCGATATGAATAATTTCGAAGGATTGTCGACCTACTGGATCGAGAAAGCCTCTCCGCACCGCGCCATACGCATCGAGCAGCCAGGAACGCACAGGGTCACAGAGCTGCTGCGATAGCACAACCCTAAAGTCGGATCCAAGGCTCTTTTCGCGGCATGACGACATTTCCACAAAATTGACTTTCTTGCGTATCGGCACTATCTTTTGATGGCTCTTGAGGAAGCGGGCTCGTGAAGATCGTGCTGATTGAAACTGCGGAGATGCTGTATGGCGAGATGATGATTGTGATGAGGTCAAAGGGAGTTTTCGCAGATCTGACCTTGCCCTTTTCAGCGTTGTGATCCTGTTCCGAGTAGTGAAACAATGCCTGCAGCTATAGGAAAGACGTTACCATCGTCAACGATGCCAGAAAAACATACCGGGGTCTGTTCCTGGGCCTCACCACGCTCGACCTGATCTATAAGGTGGAAGAGCTTCCCAAAGTGGACGAAAAGACCCTGGCTCAGGAACAGTTTGTCGCCGCAGGCGGTCCGGCAACGAATGCTGCTGTGGCGTTTGCTTTTCTTGGCGGGAATGCATCATTGATGACGGCGTTGGGCCGCCATCCGCTAGTACGATTGATCGAAGAGGATTTGGATCGCCATCGGGTGCAACCGATCGATCTTGCCCCCGACCAGTCGGACATTCCCGCCATCTCCTCGATCATGGTCAAACGGGGGACCGGAGAGCGCTCAATTGTCTACGTGAACGCCCGCAAGAAACAGATCAAACACAGCGACATTGCAGACCAGCTTTTGCGGTCGGATATCGTTCATGTGGACGGACACCAGATGGAGGCGAGTCTTGCGTTGTGCGCGGAAGCCCACCGGCGCAAAATCCCCTGCGTCCTGGATGCAGGAAGCTGGAAGGACAAGACGGAGAAGTTGCTTCCGCTTCTCGATTACGTCATCTGCTCAGAGCGCTTCTTCCCGCCGCAGTGCTCGTCGATCGACGAAGTGATTAAGTATCTCGCCAAAAAAGGAATCCGCCACATTGCCATCAGCCGCGGTGGGAAGTCGCTCATCGCTGTTGAGGATGGGAGTAGAGAGGAAATTCCAGTGCTGTCCGATCCGCCTGCGGTTGATACGACCGGGGCTGGCGACATCCTCCACGGCGCATTCTGTTATTATATTCTGCACACAGCAGGTGAGTTTCTTCAATCACTCACGCTTGCATCGCAAGTCGCTTCATGTTCCTGTCGATCCTTCGGGACACGAGATTGGATGGATGGGACGCGCAAGATGTTTCCGTGAATTCTCCTCCAGCATCATCCGAAAAACGTCTGCTGACACCCCTTAGTGTTACCCATCTCATTACAGAACACGACGTACTTAAAATATTCCCACCCTCATATCCCT
>PMNP01000260.1:0-3266 GCA_003161755.1 Ignavibacteriota bacterium
TTGGCGGTCTCTCGGTGGGGGAACCCGCGGAAGAGATGTACCGGATGGTGCAGATCTGCACGGAGATCCTCCCGGCGGAAAAACCCCGATATCTTATGGGCGTGGGGACCCCGGAGAACATGCTCGAAGCGATCGGACGTGGTGTGGATATGTTCGATTGCGTGATNNAGGCATTTGTTCAAGTCGGGCGAGATCCTTGGCCTGCAGCTGGCGACGATTCACAACGTAACATATTACTGCACACTCATGCGCTCGGCGCGGGAAGCCATCACCGGGCAACGCTTCCAGGAATGGAAGGCGTCAATCCTGGCGGCAATTGCTCCGGCGGAAAAGGCTTCAGAAACTGATCTTGAATCCACCATCACCAACAGAGAAAACCAAAACCCATGATGCACTTGATCGCGATGTCTCCCGCGGGCCAGGACGGCCAGGGTGGGCTCTTCAGCTCGCTCATCTTCCTTGTCCCGATGATTCTTATTTTTTGGCTTATGATTATCCGTCCCCAGAGCAAGCAGCGCAAAGAGCGTGAGAAGATGTTGAGCGCTGTAAAGAAAGGGGACAAGGTGGTCACGGCCGGAGGAATGCATGGCGAAGTTGTGGGCACAGACGAGAAGATTCTCCTGATCGAAGTGGCCGACAATGTGAAATTGAAGTTCGATCGCAGTGCGGTCACCACGATCATCAGGGAATCGGATGCGGTGGAGAAAACCACAAAGTAGGATGGGGAGAATTCAGTGAGCGCTTCGACACCTGATATCCGTTTCGACTCCATTGACGACGCCATCAATGAGTTTCGTCAAGGGGGGATCATGATCGTCGTGGACGATGAGGATCGTGAGAACGAGGGGGATTTCGTGTGTGCGGCAGAGTTCGTCGATCCGCGTGTCATCAATTTCTTTGCGACGCACGGACGCGGGATTATCTGCGCTCCTATCGATTCGGCAAGAGCGGATCGCCTTGGCCTTCCACTGATGGTCGACAGCAACACCTCGCTCCATGAGACACCGTTCACCATCTCGGTGGACTATCTTCACGGTACGACCACCGGCGTTTCGGCCGGGGACAGAGCGGCGACGGTGAGAGCCCTCTCCGAGCCGACAACACGGCCGGAAGATCTTGCGCGGCCGGGACATGTCTTCCCGCTCCGCTCAATGGAAGGGGGCGTGTTGCGCCGAGCAGGACACACGGAGGCGGTAATCGATCTTTGCCGGCTCGCAGGGTTGCATGAAGCGGGTGTGTTGGTGGAAATTATGAATGAAGACGGAACCATGGCGCGCGTTCCGGATCTCGCCGCCATTGCGAGCCTGCATTCGCTGAAGATTATTACGGTGCGCGATCTCATCGCGTACCGTATGAAACGGGAGAAACTGGTCAGGCAAATCGTCTCGACAGGACTCCCCACGAGGCACGGCGAGTTTGAACTGCATCTTTATCGCAGCAGCACGGACGACAAGGATCATATCGCCCTGGTGAAAGGGACGATGGATCCTTCTGTTCCCACGTTGGTGCGCGTTCATTCTGAATGTCTCACGGGCGATGTGTTCGGTTCCCTCCGGTGCGATTGCAGCGAGCAATTGAATACTGCACTGAAAATGGTGGAAANNTGGAAAGCGCCGGAAGGGGAATCGTGTTGTATATGCGCCAGGAGGGACGTGGGATTGGATTGGTAAATAAGCTAAGGGCATACCGACTTCAGGATGAAGGACTTGACACAGTCGAGGCGAATGAAAAACTTGGTTTTCGGCCCGACTTGCGCGATTATGGGATCGGCGCGCAAATCCTTCGTGACCTTGGCGTGGGGAAAATCCGGCTCCTGACGAACAATCCGCGCAAAGTCATCGGCCTCCAAGGCTATGGTCTGGATATCGTGGAGCGCGTTCCCTTGGAGATGAACCCTAATTCCATCAACGAACGGTATCTCAAGACGAAACGCGACAAGCTTGGTCATTTCATCCTGGTGCAAAACGAGCAGGATCCCGAGTAGCCCCCGCTTGCATTTCTCCCTGACGATTACTTTATTGTAACTAGCACATGAGCATGCAGAGTAGCCATTATTCGTTGCCACGAATGATGGCTATTATTTTTGATTACACAAATTGACCGTGATTCACCTATGCAAGGGCAGGACGAAACCATGTATTTGACGCGCGATCGTCTCATGGAGTTGGAGCACGACGCCCGGGATTTGAAAACCAACGGGCGGAAATCCGTGGCACAGAAAATTGCCGACGCCCGTGGCTATGGCGATCTCTCAGAGAATGCCGAATACGAGGCCGCGAAGGAAGAACAACAACACCTCGAGCTCAAGATCTCCAAGCTCGAACAGACTCTCTCGCATGCGAAGATCATCGAAGCAAAGGACCTCCCTAATGATAAGGTGTACATTCTCTCAAGAGTGAAGTTGAAGGACCTGAAGACCGGACGTGTTTTCGAATACCTGCTTGTCTCACCTGAAGAGTCGAATTTCGATGAAAACAAGGTCTCCGTCACTTCACCAATCGGGAAATCACTTTTGGGGCGTATAAAGGGCGATTCGGTGGAAATCATCGTTCCTGCAGGAATCCTCCACTACGAGATTCTTGATATAAACCGCTGAAACCGCATTACTTCGAATGGCATCTCACACGTCCCGCTGAACAGAAGCGGGACGTGCTGTTTTTGGGGCTCCTGATGCCAATGAACAACAGTCTCACAGACAATGCCTGAAAACCAAGAGCTCAAAGCGAAATTGCATTCCCTCGAATCCGCTCGAAATTGCGCGTGATGAACAACAGTGAGACAGAGATCATGAGGAACGATCGCGAAGAAGAGGGTGGAGAACGAGCTGCAATCATGAGCGTGTAATTGTGCCCAAAGCAGTCCCTCTTCGAGGCATTTGTTTTCAGAGAGTTTGCGGACTCTTGCCATCGTTCGAAAACAAAGAGAGCTCCTTCTTCCTGGGGGAAGCCGTTTCATCGTGCTACGGTGGAAAAGCTTGGAGAATTCTTTGATATGATCTTGCGTGAACAGTATCTTGGTAGGTTTCAATCCGCGAACATCNNGTCGCGGGTTCGAGTCCCGTTTCCCGCTCTGTCCCGGATATTACCGGGACAATTGGGGACTGAAAGTAATCGCGCTGGATGTCCCTAGTATTGTACACTTCTCATTTTCATAACCCTGCCGCCCCCAATCCCACCAGGCGGTGGGGTCTTTTTTGACTCCTTGCATTTTCGGCGTCATCTTGTTACCATGCTCGGAGCCTTTGGCGACGTACCCAAGTGGTAAGG
>PMNP01000260.1:3294-7885 GCA_003161755.1 Ignavibacteriota bacterium
CCCGCCGTTGTCATCCATCAACTCCCGCAGGAGGGAGCAATGGGTTGCAGCGGCTTCTTTGTGTATATCCTGATGAGTCAAAGGGATGGCATGCTGTACACCGGCATGACAACAAATCTGCAACGGAGACTGAGGGAGCACAATTCAGGAAGAGTCAAGTCGACGCGTTTTCGAACCCCGTTGGTTCTTGTCCATGTCGAGCGATACAACACGAAATACGAGGCGGAGAGACGAGAGCGGTTTCTCAAGACCGGCCGTGGTCGCCAAGTGAAAAAGAATCTGTTACGGAATAAGTTGCCTGCATCATAGGGGTCCTCCAGCATCGTCCGCCATTCATTATGGCGAACAACCTAGCCTTAGGTCCGCCACTCTTCTTGGCGAACAACCTAGATCTAGGTCCGCCACTCTTCTTGGCGGACGGCCTAACCTCGGTTCCGCCATTCTTTTTGGCTGCCCGCCAAGAAGAGTGGCGGGNNAGGGCAGACTTAGCCGTTCGATGGTTGGGCCCGCCTTTCTTTCGTGGCGGGCAGACTTACCCTGCCGGGATGAAGCGACCTTGATTCATTGACACTCTCCAAATTCATGCCTACCTTTCAGGCAGTGCCAATTTGCCCGGCGCTGTAGCCCGCCGTTTCTTGATGCAAGTCTGAAACTCAACTGAGTCCGCCGACAGAATTCCATCCCGATGAGGCTTCGGCATCATCGAGAAAAGATCTCATGCAACGAAGGCCGTTTAGATTCCTCGCTATCATGGTCTTATTCCTCTTCCTGAGTGGCTGTTTCAGGGAGGCGATCCTTGACACTCAAATGCTTGATCCCCCGCCAGATGACAATATTACTGTCGTCACAAAGGATGGAACAAGGTACAAATTCAGCAGCGGTTCCTATAAGTTAGCTACTGACTCGATGGGGGGACGTGTTCTTATAGGCGAAGGAATCCGATTCAGAAGTGGAGACGCGGAATATGCATCCTTCAGCGGTGAGATACCACTCGAATCGGTCGCCAAAATATCGACATCCCAGGCCACCCCATGGCTCTTAGGTGCCATCGCGGGCATTGCGCTGATTGTGGCCTATCTACTTTGGCCTGGCATTATTCTGCATGGGAGGGTTGGCTAGTCAGAGATTTGATTCCTTATCCAAAGTAGATGCTTATTTCAAGATTCTCCTAACCAAAGGACACAACAATGGAAGACTTCCTCTCTCTTGGGCCGATGGTGCTGCTTGCCATCCTCGCTGGATTTATCTTTCTCATTGGCATTCGGATTGTCCGGCCCACACACCGGGCGCTGGTCGAACGGCTGGGCAAATACAAGAAATTTGCCGGACCGGGGTTTCATTGGGTAATCCCTATGATCGACCGAATGTACCCGATCAACACGACCGAACAAATGATCGACGCGGAGCCGCAGGAGATTATCACGAATGACAATCTCAATGCCATGGTGGACGCACAGATCTATTACAGGGTGAAGTCGGATGAAGAGAGCGTGAAAAGTTCACAATACAACGTGAACAACGTGAATAATCAGATCGTCAATCTTGCCCGAACCACGCTGAGGAACATCATCGGTACGCTGACGCTGAAATCCGCCAACAGCGAACGGGGCAAGATCAACGATGAGCTTCACCGGATCCTCATTGAGGAAACGGCGTCGTGGGGTATCGATATCGTCCGGGCGGAACTGAAGGAAATTGATCCCCCCAAAGATGTCCAGGATACGATGAACAAGATCGTGAAAGCGGAGAACGAGAAGATCGCCGCCATCGATTACGCCACAGCGGCCGAAACCACTGCCGATGGCGAAAAACGGGCCTCGATCAAAAAAGCCGAAGGGGTCAAGCAGGCGAATATTCTGGAGGCGGAAGGGGAGGCGGAGGCAATCAGACTGGTGAACGAAGCCGCCAACAAGTATTTTGTCGGCAACGCCCAACTTCTGAAACGGCTCGACACAGTCCAGAATTCGCTCGAGAAGAATTCCAAGGTGGTGATTTCGGGCAACTCCGAGCTTGTGAATGTGATCGGCGACCTGGCAGGACTTGTTCCAATCAATAAGCCGGCAGCGAAGTAGCCATCAGCAAGAATCCGTTGTACGTAACGATTGAACGAGGAACTGTTCGTCCATCATGCAAATTTCTCCCCGGTGCTATGCTCTCACAGGTTTTGCCTACACGCCGCCATGGGGCGTTAATGCGGGCATTATCGCGGGTAATGAAACGACACTGATCGTCGATAGCGGTCCTACCCGACTCGCGGCAGAGACAATACTCGGTTACGCCCGCGCAGTTCGTCCCAGTAACCGCATACTTGTCATTAATACAGAGCAGCACCTCGACCACATCGGGGGCAATTGCCTCTTTGTCGAGGAAGGAATCGATGTGTACGGCCATAAGGATATCAACCGATCGGATGCGGATCTTCAGGCCGATATCAACGAATATCACTCGTGCATACCAGAAAAGGCACGGCGTGACCGCCACGAAGAGAAATTCCTCTTTGCGCGAACAGTAATCGTCAATCCAACGAAGAAAATCACGACTGATATGCGCCTCGATCTTGGCGGCCTGCATGCTGAAGTCCTCCTGACCCCTGGTCACACGTCTACAAACCTGAGCGTATTCATTCCGTCGGATCGTGTGGCGTATTGCGGCGACGCGGTGGTGAGTGGATACTCTCCCAACCTCGGTGGAGGGACGTCCGTCGATTGGAAGATCTGGCTTGAGTCGCTGAAGCGGATCGCCGGGCTGAACGTGGAAGTCCTCGTCTGCGGACATGGAAGTGTACTTTGGGGAGCCTCTGTGGCCGCGGAGATTGGTCGGGTGAGAGGAATCCTCGAAATGGCGACCAAGGAAAGCAAGGAGCCGGGCTGAAGATGGCTTTGTCGATTCGCATTCTTGCGACTTTCCTGATTGGGTCACTATTCTTTGTCGTATTCCCCATTCTTGCGTGGGGTGTCCTGGATATTAACGGATTCATCTCCAACACGGCAAGGCTCAGCTATCTCTTGACAGCCTGCGCGCTTAACGCATTTGCTGCCTTCAGGATTCCCGAAGTGGGCAAGAAGTCGCCGGGGCACAAGGTGAGATCTGATCGTCAGCATTTAACCGTTGTGCTGCTCCAGGCGATCACAACGACGATGGTGTTGGTGCTGCCATATTGCGATCGCCATGAACTTGGCGTGTTTGCTGAATCCCCTGCGATTCGCTTTCCAGGCCTCCTGCTGTATTCCTTTGGCTTCCTCGTCATGCACTTTGCGCAGTCCTACCTGGGCGATCAGTTCAGCGTCGAAGTCGGCGTCCGGGAAGGACACAGACTCGTCACCGATGGGCCATACAAAATCATCAGGCATCCGCGGTACCTTGGGATCATCCTCTTTGTCATAGGCATTGCGATGGTATTTCGCTCGTGGTTGGGAGTCCTGATCGCTGTGGCGACCATCGTGGTCCTTCTCTGGCGCATGCGGGATGAAGAGGCGTTGATGCACCAGGAATTCGGACTGGAGTGGGAGAGATATGCCCGGAGAACCCATCGTCTTATTCCCCACCTTTGGTAAACATTGAGAATATAGTCGCACCGGGCATTCCTGGCACGTCTTCAAGAATTGCGAATTCACCGATTTGATCGTACCATAATGAACATCGTGAGTTCGTTCCCTATGCTGGCAGGATCGCGCTCGATGCGATAACGTTTATTCAGCCGAAGAGGAATCTCAATGGCTCAAATAGGGTCACCAACGACCAAGGCGTTGCTGTCGGACCTCTCCCCGTACATTTACGGAACCACGCGTCTGGGTGATGCGCAGATTCCGTTCGAGAAGCGTGTAACGATAGCCGGTGAGGCCATGAAGGCGGGCATCTGGTTTCATGCCAGCCACCAATATGGCAATGCTCTGGAGGTTCTGCGGGTGGCGTTCGATCGCGATCGCGGCCACGTACCAAAGCTGATTGTGAAGATCGGGTGGAACAGCATTGCGGAAATGAGGGAGACAATACGCCAGAATCTTGAACCACTGGGATTGACAAGTCTGGACATTGGACAGCTTTGTCTCGGGGGTGCTCTGGCGGAGGATTTTGCGGGAGGAGGGAGATGTTACGCAGACTTCGAAGAGATGAAGAATGAAGGGTTGGTAAAGCGCTTCGTGCTGGAAATATTCCCCTGGACTTCGAACATAGCGCTCCAGGCGGTCCGTGGCGGCTATCCGAAAGGAGTCGTGGACGGTTACATCTTCTATCTGAATCCTCTGCAGAGGTTTGCTTCAAACGAAATATGGGATTTGTTGGTGGAACGCAATGAACCGATGATTTCGATGCGGACTGTCGCAGGGGGTCCCGTTCATCGGTTGAGGGACGTTCCGGGAGCGGCGTGGAAAGAGTACCTTCAGAAACGGGCCGTGGAAGTGGCGCCGATTTTTGAGCGCTCAGGCATCAAGAGTTGGACGGAGTTTTGTGTCCGCTTTGCCCATGGTTTTTCGCAAGTCCGTGCAACCGTGGGGTCGACGAGTCACCTTGAGAACCTGAAGGAGTTCCTTTCCGCTGCAGCCAACATCAAGCCATTGCCAAGAAATATTCAAAATGAAATCATAGCGCTGCA
>PMNP01000401.1 GCA_003161755.1 Ignavibacteriota bacterium
GGGACGTATGAAGTGCGTGCGGTGGATAAAAAGGAATCGAAGCAGCTTCTTGATGATGCAGCAGTTCTCGCTGAAGCCGGTGTGTTTGGCATCGTCCTTGAAAAGATTCCCGCAAACCTCGCAAAGGAAGTGACTGCCCGTATTCCCGTCCCAACAATCGGGATCGGCGCCGGGCCGTATTGCGATGGACAGATACTGGTCGTCTATGATATGCTTGGTCTGACCGAAGAATTCAAGCCGCGGTTTGTCCGGCGGTACGCCGAACTGGCGGAGACCATGCGCGAAGCGTTCAAACATTTTTCCGAAGATGTCAAAGGCGGTCGCTTCCCAACACGAAAAGAGTCGTACTAGCAACCATGCATATTCTTATATCCAACGACGACGGCATCACGGCTCCAGGCATTCATGCCCTCGTCCGTGAAATGCGGACGATCGCCGATGTCACCGTGGTAGCGCCCGATCGCCAACAAAGTGCCGTCGGACACGCCATCACCATGAACTACCCTCTCCGTGCAATTCCCTTCAGGTTGAATGGGGAACTTTTCGGTTATGCCGTTGATGGCACTCCGGCAGACGCCGTCAAGCTCGCAGTCCGGTCCATTATGAACATCAAGCCCGATCTTGTGATCTCCGGCATTAACCACGGGTCGAACACTGCGGTAAATATTCTGTATTCGGGAACTGTCTCAGCCGCAACTGAAGGGACGTTGTTGGGAATTCCGTCGTTTGCGATCTCGCTCACAACATATGCCGAGCCGGATTTTTCCTATGCCGCTTCCTTTGCCTCCCGCCTCGCACGAACGATTCTCGACCGTGGGCTCCCGGCAGGGACGCTGCTGAATGTCAATGTTCCCGCGGTACCTGAGCCTGAGATCAAGGGGGTTATGCTGACAAAGCAAGGCAAGTCGTGCTGGGATGATACGTTCGACGTGCGACGCGATCCGGCCGATCGTGAATACTTCTGGCTGACGGGCAAAATGCTCGTAACGGATACGGATCCAACAACTGATCAGGTGGCGGTCCGCAATAACTTTGTCTCTATCACGCCCATACACTACGACCTTACGGACAGAAAACAACTTGAGGTGATGGAACAGTGGGACGTCAAAAGCCTCCGCTAAGGTTGACTGTGATTTCTCCAACACTTGAACTTGGAATCGCCCATGTTTGACTGGATCAAGCGCCAGGGATCATCCATAGTGACGAACGCGTTCCATTCCTTGTATTATGGGAAGGAAGATTCTTGGCGGAAGAATAGCTTTCTCGGCTACCCAATCTATCAGCATCCTTGTGATCTGCAAACATATCAAGAAGTGATATTCAGGACCCGTCCAGGGTGTATTGTCCAGACCGGTATTGCTGATGGAGGCTCGCTTCTGTATTTCGCAATAATGCTGGATCTCATCCATGCACCCGAGACCGCAGTTGTTGTCGGGGTGGATATCCAGCTTTCCGTCTCGGCCCGGACACTCTCTCACTCTCGGATTCATATGATCGAAGGGGATTCCACGGCTCAGTCCACTATTGATCGAATCCGCAGTTTGGTTCCTGAGACCGGCGGTATGGTGATTTTGGATTCTGATCACTCGAAAAACCATGTGGTGAAGGAGTTAGCGCTTTATGCCGATCTGGTTGCCCCGGGCTCCTATTTGGTGGTTGAAGATACCAATGTGAACGGCCATCCGGTCTATTGGTCCCATGGTGAAGGTCCCCTTGAAGCGGTGAGAAGTTTCCTCGTTGAGGATCAGCGCTTTGTGAGCGACGATGAACTCTGGCAACGCCACCTCTTTTCTTTTCACCAGCATGGGTGGCTCAGACGGGTAAGGTGAAAACAATGAGTCAATCCAGAGTTGCCGTCCTGTTTACACACCCTGAAACAATTCTCCAGGACTATCAGAGGCTCTTCGCATTGGCAGGAGGTGCGAGTGCCCTTTCTTCTTCCGCCACAACCATCCTCAAGGACAACATCACCTGGCATTTCCCCATGCCTGGCACCAATACCACGCCATGGCAGCTTGAAGGGACTATCCTCGCGCTTCGAGCGGCAGGGCTGAACGACCTTGTCTGCGTTCAAAACCAGACCGTGGTCACGAATGCCTTCAAAGGGGAAGACTTGAATGGTTATCTCCCCATCTTCCGCCGTCACGAGATTCCTGTGCGCTACAATTTTCGCGATGAAGACATGCGATGGGTTCCTTACCAGCCAAAAGCGAAGATGCTCGCTCTTGACCGGATCTTTCCCGAAGGAATTCATATCCCCGACTATTTCATCGGGAAGAATATTGTTCACCTTCCCACGGTGAAGACCCATATGTACACCACGACCACGGGCGCAATGAAGAATGCGTTCGGCGGTTTGCTGACGAAGCGGCGACACTATACGCATACGTGGATACATGAAACCCTCGTTGACCTTCTGTCGATCCAACAAGAGATTCACCCCGGACTGTTTGCGCTCATGGATGGAACGACCGCTGGAAACGGGGCGGGACCGCGAATGGTTCAACCGGTAGTGAAAAATATTATCCTTGCATCGGCGGATCAGGTTGCGATCGACGCGGTTGCGGCTGCATTGATGGGGTTTGATCCCCTGGATATACCGTACATCCGCCTGGCTCACGATCGCAGGCTCGGGACTGGTGACCCCAGGGAGATCACACTGGTAGGTGATGATATCGCGCGTGAGCACTGGGGGTTCAGCATAGGCTACAATTCTCATCGCTTTCTTGCTTGGCTCGCATGGTACGGTCCTACGCGGGTATTTCAGAAATTCGTGTTGCACACCCCTTTGGTTGTCATTCCCACATGGATCGGTGAAATGGAACAAGATCACCTGTATTGGCCGTTCAAGTACAGGCAGATCGCCCAGCAATGGCTTTCCACAACGGCATGGGGGCGATTGTTCCAGGAATACCGCCAGAAAGGGTACTTGGCTTAGTCCGGATATTGTTTACGATAACGATGGAGGGTGTGCCATGGAGTATCGCGCACTTGGCCGCACGGGATGGCGCGTTTCGACAATCAGTTTTGGGGCGTGGGCAATCGGCGGGACATGGGGAGCCGTCGAAGACCGGGAGTCATTGAAGGCACTCCATCGAGCACTGGATCTCGGTGTGAACTTCTTCGATACCGCCGATGTGTATGGCGCCGGCAAATCGGAAGAGATCGTCGGCAAGGCACTGAA
>PMNP01000280.1 GCA_003161755.1 Ignavibacteriota bacterium
GGCACAGCGGGTGGCATTTCTCACGAGAGCGAGAAACGGTTCACTTCGACCGATGACTTCAGGGCTGCCGGATTTTCTCGACAGCTCCTTCTTCATGAGTTTGTTGTCGATCGACAACTGACGGCGTTCGATGGCACGATGAATCGTGTTGAGTAACTCATCAATGTCATACGGTTTCGAAATGAAATCGTATGCTCCGAGTTTGATGGTCTCAATGGCCGTGCGTATGTCAGCGTAGTTGGTGAGAATGATGACCTGGGTGGTCGGAGAGTAATCGTGGACGAACCGGAGGACTTCAAGACCGCTGACCCTCGGCATTCGGATGTCGAGGAGGATTACATCGAACACTTTTNNTGCCTGAATGTGGTTAATTGCCTCTGCGCCGTCGGCGGCCGTGTCAATGGAGAACTCCTTCGTGTCCCCCAGTTCACTCTCCAGGATGACCCTGAGCGGTTCTTCATCGTCGACGACGAGCAGATTGTACTTTCTGCCCATACGCTACTCGTTTAACACGCGCTCGATGGTCGAAAGAAGATCGACCAGGTCATAGGGCTTACTGACAAAGTCATCCGCCCCCAGCTTCTTGGATTCAATCGCATTCTTCAGGTCGGCGAATCCGGTCAGCATTATGACCTTTACTTCAGCGTGTTTTTCTTTGACATATTTCAATACTTCAAATCCATTGAGTTTTGGCATCTTAATGTCAAGCAGGAGCAGATCAAACTGCGCTGCACCCAGCGCCCGGACNNCATCGGCGGCGAGCTTAACATCGTACCCTTCGTTTGTCAACTCGTTGCCCAAAACCGTCCGAATAGCCTCTTCATCGTCGACCAATAGAATGCTGGGGTTCTTGGTCATTCAGGGCTCCGGTAGTGCTACAGTGACGATTCGATCGATTGAATAAGTCAACAATAATTCATAATGCTGATAATACCCAAAGGCATCGTGAAATGCAAATGGATTGGTTTGCAATTCATGCCGGGAATGGATATACTGGTATGTGTGGAATTCCTGCAGGGGTTCTCGATATTTTCACCGTATGTTCTCCGGATCATGCCTGAGACTCCCGTTCCGATACTTCTTTTTATTGACGATGACGAAGCGTACCTCTCCGTTGCACGTCATATTCTCTCCAACGTCCCTGGAAGTCCCTTCAACGTCATTTGCCGGCACGATGCCGCTACAGCCTTGGAGGAGCTCCGCACCAACAAAGCGATTGATCTGATCATTCTGGACCATTATCTGCCTGAGGTTGAAGGGTTTGCCCTTCTGAAACAAATTCGACAGCAGGGGTTCTCCACGCCCGTCATGCTTCTTACCTCCCAACGAGAATTCCGGCTTGCCATCGAAGCGCTCAGGTATGGCGTCGAAGACTACCTGCTGAAAGACGATGCTGTGGGGCCGGTTCTGCCGAGGACGATTCTCAATGTCCTCGAACGGACGAAATTGAAGCGGCAGATTGCTGAACAGCAAAAAGTGGACCTGATTACACGCAAGCAAACCGATGCCATCCGGGAGTTAGTCGTCACTGTCTGCCACGAGTTCAACAATCCCCTGGCAGCCATCAAGATCAGCACCGATATTGTCATGAGGCAGCTTAAGACTGAGGAAGAGCGAAGGATCGGCCGGGAACTCGATATTTGCATCAGCCATGTCGAGGAGGAAATCCAGCTTCTTCGGGAGATCAATTTCGAGTAGGAACGCCCCGACCGGGAGCTTGCATCTCTCAACCAGGTTGCCTATATTCAAATAGTTTTGGTGCATTCGAACCCATCCCTAGCTGACATGGTGAGGAAAAATCCATACAAAGCTGGCATTATCTCTCGTTTCAGAGAACATTATAACACCAAGTCCCGCCCTAAAGGTGGGATTCTTTTTTTCATGACTGGTCCCCTTCAATGACCGTACGCGAGCTCCTTGAAATCGTTGAGTCGTGGGCTCCCCGCGGAGTGGCATGGGAGAAGGACAACGTGGGAATGCAGTGCGGAGACCCGGAGTTGGCTATCCGAGGCGTGCTTGTGGCACTCGATGCAACTCCTGGAGTCGTGGCGGAAACAATCCGTCAAAAAGCAAACGTCGTGCTCACTCATCATCCGTTGTTGTTCCGTCCTCTGCAGCGCATAGAATTGCAGACTGACCAGGGACAGATGATCCGCAGTCTCTTGACCGCAGGGGTGACACTTATCTCAGCGCACACCAATCTGGATTTCTCCGAGGGCGGAACAAGCCACAGGCTTGCAGCGCGCATCGGATTGCGGAATGTGGAATTCCTTCACCAACCATATCGCACGCAAAAGAGGATCGTGACATATGTCCCTGCTTCCCACGTTGAGGCAGTGGCAGAGGCAATGGCGAACGCGGGAGCCGGTGTGATCGGGGAGTATGATCACTGTTCCTTCAGGCTCGAGGGGATTGGGACGTTTCGGGGAAGCGAAAACGCATCCCCGGCGATCGGCACTCGGGGGAAATATGAACACGTCCCGGAAACCCGGCTGGAGATGCTTGCCCATGCGTGGGAAGTTGACAGAGTCATTCGCGCGCTCAGAATGGCGCACCCGTACGAGGAAGTCGCGTTCGAGGTCTACCCCACGGAAACCCCGGACCGCAATTTCGGCATGGGCGTCCTGGGATCCTTGCAGCGTCCGGTGATGCTCTCTGCTTTCTTGCGACGAGTCAAAAGATCCCTTGGCGCCCGACACCTTCGCTGCACCATCGATAAAGATCGTCAGGTACAGCGAATCGCGGTATGCGGTGGTTCGGGAGCGGAGTTGCTGCAAGAGGCAATCCGACGGAACGCGGAGGTGTTTGTTACTGCGGACGTCAAGTACCACGCATTTCACGATGCGCTCGGCCGCATCGCGCTTGTTGATGCCGGGCATTTTGAAACGGAGCATCCCGTTGTCGAGGCTGTTGTCGCCCGACTAAAAAAGGAATTCAGTCAACGAAACGTTCGCATCCCGATCCGCGCGAGCTCGACCTTCACCAATCCGGTGCGAATTGTGTAGCCATCACAGAGGAGCAACACTTGGAAAGCAAACTTCGCTACCTGTACAGACTGCAATACATCGACAGCAACCTTGATGACCTTGAAGAAATGAAGGGAGATCTTCCCCGGGAGATCCGCACGTTGGAGGAAAGGTCGCAGGCGCTGTCACAACAACATTCTTTGCTCGATCAGACGATGAAATCGGCGTTCAGCCAACGCGACGATGCCGACAGCCAAATCATCGCCCTTCGGGAAAAAACTGAGCGCTACAAGGACCAACAAACCAAAGTCCGCACCAACAAAGAATACGACCTCCTGATGAAGGAGATGGATACCACCGTGGAAACCGTCGCCCGCCTCGAGAAGGAAATGGAAGCGTTGGAGAACAAGGCGGTTGCCGCACGGACGGAGATGGAAACCCTCGCGCTCCAGATTGAGGAAGTACGAAAAGGGCTGGAGGAGAAGAGCGTCGACCTTGCCGAGATCTCCAAGACAACGGAAGAAGAGGAGACGAAGTTTCGCAACGACAGGCAAAAAGTCGTTTCCAAGATTGCGAAAATCGATCTTGCCTCGTACGAGCGCATTCGAAAGGCAAAGAAAGGGAAGGCGATTGTCTCGGTCAAGCGTGGAGCTTGCGGAGGCTGTTTCAACCGTGTTCCGCCACAGATGATCCTTGAGTTGAAGCAGAACAGCCGGATCTACACATGTGAACACTGCGGACGCATCCTTGTTTCGGATGAGATTGTCACCAGCGTCACTGCAGGAACATGATTCTTCAGGCATTTACTGACGGAGCGTCGCGGGGGAATCCGGGCGAAAGCGGGATTGGCCTTGTCGTCAGGTCGGAAGACGGGGCAGTTCTGATCTCGGAGTCGGGCTATATCGGTCAAGCGACAAACAATGTCGCCGAATACACCGCATTGTTGACACTCCTTGACCGGGCGCGCTCCCTGCCATGCACGAAACTGATTATTCACTCAGACAGCGAACTCATGGTGCGCCAAATGTCGGGATCCTACAAAGTGAAGAATCCCGGCCTCAAGGAATACTTTCGAAAAGCCCGGGAGGCTGTCGCCGCTATGCCGTGTGCGGTGGAGATCGTTCACGTCCCGCGCGAAAAAAACCGTGAGGCGGACAGACTGGCAAACCTGGGAATTGATGAGCGCACCCGGATTTCAGTGCCGGCAGTCTGATGATTCAGGACCGAAAGACAACGTAGTAGCAACAACCGCTTTGGCACGGGTCGGGCAACCGCGTCCCGCTTGCGGGATGAGGAAAGTCCGAACTCCACAGAGCAGGGTGCCCCGTGAACAGCGGGGGTCC
>PMNP01000342.1 GCA_003161755.1 Ignavibacteriota bacterium
TTTCCGATTTTTCGATGGTCACAGGTAGGTCCAACTGTGTATCTCCAAATCGAACGCGCAGTACGCCTGACACACGTTTACTCGAATGATTGTTGATTGTCGTTTGAACAAACACGTCCGCAGCGGAGGTATCAGGCAGAGGAAGGCGAGTCGAAACGAATGGATCCTCTATAGTGATTGGCCCAGTTGCGGTCAAGTACACTGTGCTCCAAATACCTGTATTGCGGCCGCGAATCGTGGGGATCCAGTCCCAGCCAATGGACGCATGGAACGTGGGATTATCCGCCCCGATTTCACCTCCGTTCGCGTCAGGGCTAAACTTCGATTGCTCGGTGACAAAACCAGGAGTTTCGTTCTTGATGATGCGCACTGCAAGAGCATTGAGCTCGCCGGGGACAAGAATATCGGTAACGTCAAATGCACCACGCATAAACGCGCCTTCGATCCGTCCAAGCTTCCGGCCGTTGAGAAACACTTCAGCTTTCCAGTCGATGCCATTAAAATGAAGGAACGTCCTCCTCCCGTCGAACGACGATGGCGCGATGAATTCATCGCGATACCAGAAGTCAGAATAGAAAAAGGAATCAGAAATCAACTCCTGGTTATTGCCAACATCTGGGTCAGGCAGAGCCCCAGTATTGAGGAAGCTTGTGAGGATTGTCCCAGGAACCGTCGCCACGATCCAATTGAAGTCTTGGTAACCGGGCCTTGAGAGTGTTTCGCCATTTGCACGCACTTCAGAGGAACGCTGCAACTTCCATGCACCGCCGGAAAGCATCATTTGCCCGGGGTTCTTCTGAGGAGCCTGGTTATGCGCAATGGGCACCACACCCCCTCTGCCATACACTTCCACCTCGCTCAGGATGTATCCCTCTGGCGATTCAGGCTCTTCCATCAACAGACGCACATAGCGACCACGCTCCAACGTTTTCAATACAATATTTTCTTCTTCGCCTGAACCTCGCGTGAGCTGCGCTGCATCGTGCCAATGTGTTCCATCCCTAGACACTTGCACCGCACCCCGAATGGCACGCTTGATCCAATACAACACAACCCGATCGAATGAGCATTCGCTGCCCAGGTCGATCGAAACCCACTCTTCACCGTTTCCCGCGCTCTTCCATGCGCTGGCAAAACTGTATGGTCCGCCAATTATCGCACGCTTGCCATTGCTGAACAGGGCAAATTCGCTGATACTCCAGCTCTTTGCGTTCGGCGATTGACATTCAACCTTGTATGAGCCATACGACACCCGGGAATGGAGTTTCATGGAGTAAATATAATTCCGAAGATTTCCTCGAGGGAACCTGGGAAAGAACCCTGTCACGGTATCTCCAGGCAANNGTAGTACCGTCATGAGAACCCAGAAGGACGATCTTCCAGGGTTTTGGCGCAAGGCTGTCGACCAAAAGGCTTCCCATAATTGCCGCACTGTCGACGCGAGGGATGAGGGAACTCCCTTTCATTTCCACTTGCAACCATACATTTTGTCCTTCGAGAGTTTGGCGGGACATGGGTTGGTGGTCAAGCGTGCATTCCCGATCTCGCTTGTTAATGATGCCCTCATTGCTCCGCGTAGCGATCCAGCCCGGGAGCGTCCGTTCCCGGATCCAGTCAGTAACGAGTTGTGCCGTGAGGTTATAATCATACGAACTCGATTGGTATGCNNTTGGGATTGCCGGGATAGACACCCACCCCACGGTTGTACACCTGGGCATTGACCTGAGGAAAGAAGAGGAAACAACCAATGACAACCACAACCGCTTGTTGGCTCAACAGTCTCATGCGTTTGCTCCCCTGGAGAAGTTTGCGATCGATAATCAGAAGAGAATCATCACTGAGGGATAATATACAAAACGAAGGGTTGAATACAACGCAATTGACGGCGGAGCGGCTTTACGAGGCGACATGCGTATTGTGGAGGCAAGCTGGGAGGACGAGCAACAGCAACCTGACAATCAGAGCCGGGAGCCCAGCAGTGCGGGGCCCCGGNNCGAGGTTTGCAGCCCCCTTTAGTCGACCTTCTGATTTTCTGGGCGAAGCGATCGGACCGCTGCTCCGGTCTTCCACATTTCGCTGTTCTTCCACTCGTCGAGTTCTTTTTGGAGCTTTTCGCGGTAGTCCGGAGCGCTGCAGGTATCGAGCACCCGTTTCGTTTCCACTCGTCATTGGACGTCACGGTAGAGCAGTTCAAAAAGCGGTTTGACCGCCGTCTCGAACCGTTTCGCCCAATCCAGAGCACCGCGTTGGGCTGTTGTGCTACAGGCCGCGAACATCCAATCCATTCCGTTTTGCCCCACGAGCGGGTAGAGACTCTGCGTCGCTTCCTCAACGGTCTCGTTGAATGCTTCGCTCGGAGAGTGACCATTCGCCCGCAGCGTGTCGTATTGCGCCTTCATGAACCCCGCGATAGCACCCATGAGGACGCCCCGTTCGCCGGTAAGGTCACTATAGACTTCCCGCTCGAAGGTTGTCCGGAAAAGGTACCCCGAACCGATGGCAATCCCGAGCGCAAGAGCCCGCTCCTCAGCTTTTCCCGTTGCATCCTGAAATACTGCGAAGCTGGCGTTGATGCCGCTTCCCGCCAGGTAGTTTGTTCTCACTGTCCGGCCCGAGCCCTTTGGAGCAACGAGAATGACGTCCACATCCGGAGGGGGAACCACTCCTGTCTGGTCCTTGAATACGACGGAAAATCCGTGCGAGAAGTAGAGGGCCTGACCCTTTCGGAGATTCTTCTTCAGGTTAGGCCATTCGGCTTTCTGTCCTGCATCGGAGAGGAGATATTGCACGACCGTTGCCCTTTTCACCGTTTCGTTAAGATCAGAGAAGAGCGTCTTCCCTTCGACCCACCCGTCCTTGATCGCGTCATTCCAACCTTTGCCCCCTTTGCGCTGGCCGACGATGACAGCAATGCCGTTGTCACGAAGATTCAGAGACTGGCCATGACCTTGAGGTCCATAGCCGAGAATGGCGACCGTTTCATTCTTCAATACCTCTTTCGCTTTTGAAAGGGGNNTCTCTTCCTGGACGCCGCCAAAGGTCATCTTGGCCATGGGATCTGTATGCTCCTGTCGTGTGAAATATGTGTGGTTAGATCTTCTTCAACCGTCGGATAACATCATCGGTCATATCATTCGTATTGAGCGTTCCCCCGAGGTCCCGTGTCCGGGCACCGTTTTGCAGGGCAGCGTCAACGGCACATTCAATGGATTTCGCTTCTGATTCAAGTTTGAGGGAATACCGAAGCAGCAGTGCCGTGCTGAGGATAGTCCCCAGGGGGTTGGCTATTCCTTTTCCTGCAATATCCGGAGCTGATCCATGGATTGGTTCAAACACTCCCGGCCCATTAATTCCCAGTGAAGGNNTCAGGATATCGCCGAACATATTTTCGGTCACCACCACGTCAAAGTGTTTTGCAGCCGTAATCAGGCGCATCGCTGCGGTATCGACCAGCATATGTTCCAGCGCAACATCGGGGAAACTTTTCGCCACCGTGCGCGCGGTTTCACGCCACAAGCGTGAGCTTTCGAGCACATTCGCCTACTCCACAGACGTTAGGCGTTTTCGCCGGCCACGTGCCAGTGTGAAGGCCAACTCGACCACGCGCTGGATTTCGTAATCGTGGTACTCCATCGTGTCCACTGCACGGGTGGAACCTTCCTTCGTTTCGCGCATCTGAGGCTTGCCGAAGTATAACCCTCCCGTCAACTCCCGTACAACCAAAAGGTCGACCCCTTCCACCCGATCACGCTTCAGCGGGGAAGAATCGATCAGTGAGGCATGAGCCTTCACTGGCCGGAGGTTTGCAAAAAGCCCGAGTTCTTTCCGGAGCGCCAACAGACCTTGCTCCGGACGAACCTTCGCCGCAGGATCATCCCACTTCGGACCGCCTACCGCTCCCAGCAACACCGCGTCCGATTTCTTGTNNGGGAGGAGGACGATGTGTGCTTTCATACTTCTGGTGCCTTACGCAGGTTCTTTGTGAGTAGCGATCATCAATCCATATTCCACACTATCGGTAAGCGCCTGCCAGCTGGCCTCGATGATGTTGGCACCTGCACCCACCGTGCTCCACCGCTTCGTTCCATTTTGCGTATCAATGAGGACTCGTGTTATCGCTGCCGTTCCGTTGTGGCCGTCGAGGATCCTCACCTTGTAGTCGTCGAGTCTGAATTCAGTGACTTCAGGGTAGACCGGAGCAACAGCTTTCCGCAGAGCTGCATCAAGAGCATTTACCGGTCCGGTGCCTTCTGCCGCGGTGTGGAAGGTCTCGCCATTGATGC
>PMNP01000179.1 GCA_003161755.1 Ignavibacteriota bacterium
TCCAGATCCAGCTTTGTCTTCACGATATCACGCAGCAACCGAAGATCGCGATCGTTGATATGTCTTCGGTCCTCACGCAGGTGGCAGACAATTCCTTGTGCCCCAGCAAGTTCACAGAGTTGAGCCGCCGTCACCGGATCAGGCTCCAGTCCACCTCTCGCTTCTCTTAGCGTCGCGATATGGTCGATATTAATGGCAAGATTCATCACGGAGTTCAGCCCTCTGCGCGTTTCTGATTTGTTGCCCCGGTGTTTCCAAACTGGGCATCTGGCGAGTTTCCAGTGAATCGCCTTTCCTTTGGCGATTCGTTCAACCCCACGAGCCTCTTCCTCACCACATACTGCAAGTGTTGNNAACCTGAATCCCCGCCGGCGCCGATATTTCTGCATCGACAGTCCCGGAGGAATCTGCAATGACGTCTCGGTAACTCACAATCACATGAAGATCTTCCGGCTCAAGATTCGAGAGTTGGCGTATCCCTCCCCTCACCACGACATCGATCTTGGGGGGAATAAGTATGAGTTCCCGATCTGGTACTATCGCAATAATGTTTACCGGGACTCCGCTCATGGTCTTTTCTGCGAACGGTTCAACTTCGACTTTGATGCCAACGGACGGCACTGCTGGAAACATGACATACGTGGAACTCGGAGCAAGCGGAACGGTGCTTTCAATTGGGCTCTTCACATTGTCAAACGTTTCATGAACAGTGGGCCAGCCGTTGATTTCCTTCAATACCGATTCAGCTCCCGTAACGGCGACGCTTTCGGGACTGACCGAAACCGGACCGACTTGTCCATATCCCTCCTTGCAGGAGATCTGACAATCAAATAGCACCGGAACGATTTTGCGTCCTGCGCGGTCAAGTTCCACGAACACCGATTCGGGGGCCATTTCCACAAGTTCCGCTCCCGATCGTCCGCCAATCCGTTCTGCCACATCGGCCGCGGTTATTGCCCGTTTTGTGCCGTGAAATATCGGCATTGGAAAATCGAGCTTCGGGCCGGAACCCCATAAAAACGATGCAAGACGCCATCCGGTCCCGCGGATCTTCAACTGCAGAAACGGCGGGACAGGAGTCCGGATTGCCTTGCCTTCCGGCACCTGTTCAATCGACAAAGGAGCGGCAATCGTCACCTGGTACTCTTCTTTCATCACGACTGAGAACCAGACAACGACACCGAAAACCACTGATCCAACGATGAGGAAAATATTTCGTGACGCCAAGGAGTTATCCTGTTCCATTTGATGCCCAACATTTGTGGGCTCGCCGCATCACAAAGCGGGCGACTTCGGTGATCTTCAGTCTTTCGCCGATTGCAACACCGGGCTGTGTTCCTTCTTCTTACGCCGACGGGCAAACCACGAACGTATCCCCGGATCAATGAATAACCCGACAACAATGCAAATTCCGGTAACCGCCCACCCCGCATTGCTGATAACATATCCAAGGTGGTACAGTGGTGGATCAAAGGTGAATGTAACTTCATGATGCCCGGCAGGAACGGCAACAGACCGCAAGATCGAATTTGTCCGGTAAATCTCTATTTCCTGACCGTCAACGGCGGCTTTCCAGCCCGCCGGGTAGTAGATTTCACTAAGGACAAGCAATGACCGCTTTGGAGTATGTGTATCGATCACGATGCGGCGTGACTGGTATTCGGTGACGCGGGCTGAGGCGGAGTNNCCCCGAAGTCTGTATCACGGCCATGGTTTTGGTGTTGAATTCCCGCGAATCCAGGAGGGAGAACACCTCATGGTCGGAGCCGGCAACAATGACTGTGTCAACAAACCAGGCACGGGGGAGAGCATCCAGGTTTCTATATGTAAGAAGTTTTTGCGCCTGGTCCATGTTGACCACCTTAAAGTGGTCCTCCGGCAGCCGACCGGGAACAACCAGAAACTCCGCATTCAACATATTGACCGCATTCATATTCAAGGGGAACGAGGGATCAGGACCCCTCATCAGGACCGAATCCATCATCGTCTGGTAAATCTTCAGCTTCGCAGGGCTGTACCCGCCAAGCGATTGAATCTGGTGATAGGCAAAAGTGTTGTCATTCCATTCGCTCCCATACACAGGAAGAGGAAGCACTCTGAATTGTCCTGGCTGCTGTTGAAGAAACGCAATCGTCGCATTCGGCCGGTAGACATTCTCTGCAGCGGACCGGGGATGGGGAGAAATCAACCGATCGTCCATGATGCCGAGATCGATTGTAGCGAGAGCCAAGATGACCACTCCGAAGACGGCCGGACTGATTGTCCTCCGGAGGAGGAGCCCGATGGCTCCCATCGACCCGCATGCAAGGATAAGGAACTTGACGGAATCCTTCCAGAAGATGTCGAACCGCTGCTGCTTGAAATACTCGACTGCCTGTCCCGCCTGCGCGCCATACTGCTGCCGGAGTTGCGCAAGCTCATTCTCCTTGAGAAAGAGAAAGCTTGAAAAGAACTCCTGAAGCGGCGTTTTGAGGAGAAACCCAATCACAAAAAGACCCGCTGTAATGCCGCTGAGGAGGAGCGAGATGCGGGCAAGTCGCTCCGTGCCCTTCGTTTTCTGGGAAAGTTCTTCGACCGCCGTATACCCCACAGCCAGGAGAATTCCCATCAAGAACGGCAGGAGATGGAGAATCATGGACGGTGTGCGGAATTTGTTGAAGAATGGAAGAACGGCGAACATCGCGTCAAACAGCACGGGAAAATTCCGCCCGAGGGAAACGAGGACAACAAAGACCGTCGTCAGCGTCATAAAGATCGTTAGCGGTGTCCTGCGATAGATAAGGGCAAGAACTGTGAAAATAATCGGCATGAGTCCCACATACACATACGCTGTTGTCCAGGGCTCCACGTGTCCCCAGTAGAGATACGGCTGCGNNGCCTGCTCCGGCTATCCCGTAGAAGCCAGGGATGAGCAGGGAGATTGCATCAAAGAGACTCCACGACCAGTTTGTTGCATAATCATACATGAGTCCACCGGTTGACCCCGCGGTTCCGCCGCCCCGCATGGAGAACTGCGCATACTCATTGACGGACAAATAGATGTATGCCGAGATGCACGCCCCAACGAACAGCGCACCTGCAAGCAAAAGAACTTTTATCGGAATTAGCCGTTTGTGCTCCTTGAAGTCGAGAACAATCTGATACACCGTGTACAGACCCACGACAATGAAAACATAATATGCTATCTGCATGTGATTGGTCAACAACATGGTTCCGACACCTGCCGAAAAAAGGCCAAGATACAACATCGATCGACGCTCAAAAACGAGATGCGTGAGGAGCACGACCAACGGCAGATAACTGAGAGCCATCAGCTTGGAGCCGTGTCCTTCCCCGGCCAAGCCAATGGCATAGGGACTGAGCATGAATGTTATTGCAGCCAGCAGCGAGGCGATATGGCCGAACTTCCACGTCCGCGCAAGCATGAACATGAACACGCCCGCCAGAAGGTAGAAGACCACCATCCAGGTCCAGGCTCCACTGAGATACAGTACGTTGATGGTTCGCGTGACGGCGGTTTGGATGTAGTTGATATCATGAGGGATATACGCCACATTTCCAAACGTCGGCATCCCGCTGAAGAAGTATGGCATCCAGAGAACGTCGACTTTCTCAGTCTGCTTGATCATTTCGCCTGCGTGTCCATAGCTTAGAGCCGCGGCAGTGTCGCCTTCTGCGCCAAAGGCAGCATTGTCGAAAATGATCCCTCGAAAAACCAGAAGCGTCAGCAGATACAAGAGTCCCACGCACAGGAGATCTCGGGAAAATGGTGTAAGGGATGACATCCATGACTGGTGGGCAGCCGGACGTTTCGGAGAGGACTTTTCTTTAGCCATTCTGTGATGTTTCCAGGATTTTCATAAACGTGAGAAATCGATCATCGAATCGCTCCCTGTTGAACTCTGATGCTTTGCGGCTGGCGTTTTCTGCCATCACCGATCGCTCAGAGGGGGCCGCAATGAGAGAGAGCGTTTGCGTTACAAGTTCCTCAGCACTGTTCCAAAGATACCCCGATTCGCCGTGAGAAACAATTTCCGGCTGACCGCCCCTGCCAAACACAAGTGGAACGCATCCTGCCGACATCGCTTCCGCCGTCGACATCCCAAAGTGTTCAGTCTGCTCCGGGAAGAGTGCTTCATTCACGCCGAATCCCGCCCCATGCCAAAAGAACGTTGCCCCGGCATAGAGATTTTGGAGCTGGTCGTATGAACTATTGACATGAAAAAACACCGGGTACCCTTGTGCAGCCGCCCGAAGATCTTCCACAAGCGATCTTCCGCGGGAATCAGAGCAACTTCCGGCAAGATGGTATTCCCACCTCTCCTGCATTGGGAGCTTTGGAATAAGTGCCTTGAACGCTTCGATGAGAATGTCCTGCCGTTTCGTGTTGTAGGCTCCCGTGAAAAATCGTCCAACGCTCAGAATTGTTCGGGACTTGGGGAACGCAGAAGTAAAGGAATCGATGGGAGGATAGAGGATTTCTGCCTCAACGCCATGGAATCGATTCAGGGCCGTTGCCGAGAATGATGAATTCGCAAAAACGAGTGCCGCTTGTCGCGCATCCCGAAAAAGACCGAGACGGAAAATGTCTTTTGCCGCTTCGCGAAATGAGCCGCGGAGGATCTTTCTGCTCAGGGAACCTGCGGTGATGGGACCGTAGGGAGTCTGGAGAACGTACACGGATTGTCGGGCTGGGATTCCGAAACCCATGAAATTCGATTCAATGATAGCCAAGCCTGAATCACGCAATCGCCGCCGGACGCTCCGTTGGGGGCAAATCTCAAGGAGTACGCTGGGAAGTTTGAGGTGGAAATACGATCGGAATTGTTCAATAGTCGGAGAGTCGCCAGCTGCAAGGAGATGCACTTCATGGCGGCCTGTGGCCGCAAGGACGTCGGCCATTGTCAGCAAGTACTTCTCACCGCCGCCCATGGTATGCCACGAGGGATTGAAGAGAGTGATGATCACCCTGGGACTCCGAGGATTGTCTTTGCGACCATGTCATAAAGTGACTGGTATGCAGCGATCATAACCTGCGATGTATAGAGCTTTCGAACACGATCCCCTCCTGCTATTCCGAATTGGTCCCGGAGTTGCTTATCGCCAAGCATGGCGGAAATTGCCTCCGCGAGTGAACCGGCGTTTCCAGGTTGGACCAGGATTCCCGTCTCTCCATTCACCACGATTTCCGAAGTGCCATCGACGTTCGTCGCAACTACGGCCTTGTTTGCGGCCATCGCTTCGAGAACACTGAGCGGCATTCCTTCAAACAGCGAGGGGAGGACAAAAAGATCGGTACCGGCGAGCAAATCCGGGACATCGTTTCGATGTCCGACAAACACAACGCGGCTGCGTATCTCGAGTAAGCTCGCAAGGGCTTCAAGTTCTGGACGAAGATGTCCTTCTCCAACGAAAACAAACGATGCCTCAGGATGGATTGTCACGACACGAGAAATGGCTTGAAGAAGGTACCGGTGTCCTTTTTGGTTGTTGAAACCAGCCACTGTGAGAACAACATGGCTGGTGCCGGCAGGCACAAAGCTTCGCAGTGCTGCTCTGCCCTGCGTTTCGTCGGCCTGAGAAAATCGTTGAACATCGATACCATTGGCAATGACGACGAGTTTTGATCGAACTGAGGGACCAAACAATTCTGTGATATACCGGCCATTTGCGATGGATACAGCAACGATGCTCTCGATGGCGCGAACAGATAACCTCTTGGAAAGCACTTGAATAGCAATCCGAGCTTCGCGAATTGCACGGAGCAGCGACGGGAGTGGCCTTCGGCGGAGATGGCGTATTTGGCTAATGTAATGTTCTGTGGTGAGACAGCGGCATGAAAGCACCCGCGCAAGGAGGATTGCAGGGATACCAGCAAACGGAGCATGAAGATGGAAATGCACAGAATCCATTCTCCGAAATATGAGAGCCATTCGGAGAAGTTTGCCGATTTCAAACCAGCCGAGCCAGCCACCGTAATTGCGCAGGGCGACGGCGGCGATGTCAATGTCCGGCGACCTGAGGGATTCTGCCCATTCTCTGATACTTGACACATCGGAGTGGATAAGCACGATGTGCATATCCCTGGAAAGCGCCCGTATCAAAGGTTCGATGACTCCTGTTGTGCCTCCAGGATCTCTACCTTCGAAATACATGGCGACTCGCAAATGTCCCGATGTGCGGCGTTTCATTTTCTGGCTATGAGAAGATATCCGAGGGTGAGCTTTCGATAAGGCAGAAGTTTATCAAGCAAGGTTGCCAGAAATATCAAGGGGAGCATCAAAAGCTTCGACAACACNNGAGCCTATTTTTCCCAAACAAATCATACAAGGTGAGAGCCAGAAGTTGAGCAAGCGCTTCCCACCCTCCGCTGCGTTCTTCAAGACACACACAGGTCAACCCGGCATTCCGTACGAGCGCTTCGAGCCCGAACCTTGTAAAGCGAAAATAGTCATAAGGCTCCTCGTGAAGGGGCCACGTCATGGGCGCTGTTACTACCAGGTGACCTCGATGCTTCAACACCCTGGCAGCTTCCAAGATCATGCGAAATGGATCTTTCACATGTTCAAGTACCTGAGTCGAAAGGATCGTATCAAAGGACTCATTCGCGAATGGAAGATCAAGAGAATCTGCAATGACATCGGGGCCTCTAACACCCCTAGCTTCAACATCCATGCCGATGTACTGCGCGCCCGACTGCCGGACCATTTCCTCATACGGCCGGGCACCACATCCGTCATCGAGAATCAGGCCTTGGAAGTATGGACGTGCTTTCAACAGTGACCGATGAATTGAAGCATGTTCCAGCGCTGTTGGATCTCTGAGCAGGGTCGACACTAACTGACGATACGTTGGTTCTCTTTTGGTTGCTATCTCCAACGGTGTGCGCTCGCGTAATGGCATGATATTGTTGTTGGGTACGTTGTCTACCATAGAACCCTCTTGTTCACTATCCGCCGCAAACACTCCCCTAGGTGTGACCTTTGGCCAGTCTCATCCAGCACACTCAAGTGGCGCCCACAAATGGATTAGACACACACCCCAAAATTCCGACGCAAAACTTGCCAGTCATCTGAATTCTATTTGAGGATTCTCTTGAACGCGATTCAAATCAATCTACGCACTCAGGATATTCGGCCTTTCAAACGCATCTTACCTCGCAGGAGTATAGGGAGAAAAATGTGGATGATATCTCTCCAACCAAAAGCACTCCCTGAGCTTCCTTGACACCTATCGTTGCGAGTGAACAATCAGGCTTTTCGGGCCAGTGCCACAAGCTGTCGGGAGTGTGAAACCCAACCCCACAACTGGCAAACGGCTGCGAACACAGGCCAGGGAATTCGCTCAAAGAAATGTGCCCATCTTGGAGGCCAGGCAAATGTCCAAGTCTTAATTGACTCGACCTCAAAGCCAGCCTCGGAGATCAAGTTGCCGAGGTTTTGAGCTGTCCAGGTAAAGAGATGATGGTGTATGTCATTCCGCTCATACCTTCTGAACGTCCACCAATGGTCAATTGGAGTACATACCAGTAATCTACCGCCATGATGGAGAACTCGATGTAATTCCTCGAGAACTGTCAACGGTTGAAGAACGTGTTCAAGACTGTGAATAGACGTAACGAGCGAAACACTCGAAGTTGGGACAGTGGAAATCTCTCCGGTTGCGGGAATGCCATTTTCGATACACGTTTTCCTTGCAGCTGGATTCACTTCAACGCCCGATTTTGTTGAACAATGAATTGCTTTCAAGAAGAAACCACCACCGCACCCAAAATCGAGTACGTTATCTTCCGACTTCACATAGTCACCGAACATCCTTGCCTGTAGCCGGCCGGCACGAAAAGCCGCGCCTTGCTGCCAGGCAAAGTAGTCTTCACCGCTCTTGCCCAAATAGTGCTGCGACATCGGATTCTGATCACTATTTCGCTCAGAAGTGATGTGGCTATCTGACATAATATTCTCTCTTTATTGGGTTACATTCAATGTAGACCGAATGGCACGCCGCAATCTCTCGGAGACGACATCAAGGGAAAACAACTCCTCAGCCCTAGCGCGCGCCCGATTCCCCAGTGACCGACATTTTTCCTTCGACAGAACCAGGTCCTTGAAAGCGTGGGACAAAGCAAGATGGTCGGCGGGCTGGACCAATACTGCCGCATCCCCGACAACTTCTGGAATTGACCCTGAAATCGTGGTGACAATTGGCTTTCCACTGGCCATGCTTTCGATTAACACAATTCCGAATTGTTCCTGCCAGTAGTCAACGGGAATGGAAGGCAGGGTAAAAATATCCGCCATTGCATGAGCCAGGTGTACCTCATTGTGTGGAACGCCAGTTACCACACCAACCCTGTCCTCAATACCTAACTTGGAAATTCGAGCGCGGAGGGACCTCTCTGCGCGTCCCTTTCCAATTAATAGGAAGCGTATGGAGGATCGATCGATGGCAGGATCCTGCATTAGGCGCCAAGCAGCATGGATTAACTCAAAGACCCCTTTTGTTTCGTGAAGTCTTCCTATGAAGAGGATGAGAATTTCCTCGGGTTTAATGCCAAATCGTCTTCGCCATGCTTCGCGCCCGACTTGGTTGGGTCTAAACATCTGCGTATCAACGCTGTTGCCAATCACCGCTATCCGGTTTGGTGAAACCCCTTCGATCAACAGCGCCTCTTTGGCCCGCTCACTCATGGCAAAGAACATATCTGCTTCGGCTTGAATTAAGCGTTTCATGAAGCGCATCCATGGGCGATTCTCCCGGGCGAACGGTATGTTCTCATATTGCATGACCACTAATTTGAATCTCATCCGACGCCGCAGACGTGCAACCTGATATGTAAAAAGATGGGAATAATCGGAAGTGTAAACAAGGTCGAATCCACGCAATGCGCCCGCAAGACCTGGCATCCATTGTCCTGTTCCTAGGGCTTTGTCCATTGTTCCAGTCAGATTCCGGAAAAATCGACGGTTAGGAAGGGTAAACCAGCGTTCGACCGATCTTGTTTGAATCACAGGGAAGAGGATTTCTGAATGATCATACCAAGGAGCATCAGATGAAACACAAACGAAATCAAATTCGTTCTTCAACGGCTCATAAGAAACAGTTTCCTCCTTGGAGAGGTGATGTCCTCGAACGAGAGCGATTCGTTTCATTCTTTAACTGTCTCCTTCTCAATATGCCAGCAGAGTCCAGAGCTCGAGCGCATGGATGTCAATTTCCCATGCCCACACGGCGCATGATTTTCCCGATAATCGAGCGCTCCTGCTCACCAATACTCCCACTAAAATAAAGCGCGACCCCATACACAAGCATGCCCGCAATAATTGGGACAGGTAGAAATTGATTCCTCAAATACCATACGACAATGAACATTAGTGTGGAGGAAGACATGACGCGGACGACTATTCCTGGTTTGATAATGGAGTAACCAAGGTGTTTCGCATAGATCGCGTGATTGATGAAGAGGATTACATCTGTTCCACCGACAATAAGGGCAACACCAACATAGCCAAAACGAGGGACTACGCCAAAACTTGTTGCAGTCACAAGAACTGCAACGATGAGGGAATTCCACATGCAAAACTTTTGATTTCCCGTGGCAAGCTGAAAGGCGTACAGCACCCAAGCTTGGTAACCCACGACGTTTCCAATGATAATTGCCCGAAGAACAGTCGCAGACCCCGCATATTCCGGGGGAAACAAGAACGCAATAATCGCTGGAGCAAGCACCACTGTTCCAACTGCAAGCGGTAGGGAAATCTCAAAAGTTACTCGCAACGCATCATCAAGGGCTTTCCCTAGCTTGTGCCTTGAGTGTGCATGGAATTCCGAAAACAACGGATACAAAACTTGTGACAGAACAGTCGGTATCAACAAGAAGACAGAAATGAGTTTATAGCCTGCACCATAGATGCCCACCTCAATGTCACCTCGAGCATATTTAAGAATATTCGGGCTGACATACATGTAGACAGCAGCGCAGAAAGAACTTACTGCGATCGGAAGTCCTCCCAGAATCATGGATAGCCAGTCAGAGGAATTCATTCTCATGATGAGCTTTCCTAGCGATCGACGGTAGAGCATCACCAAGAACACCATGTTTATTACAGCAACGGCAATAGTGCAAAGCAGAACCGTACTCATGAGAGGCATCATCGGTAGCATGACAATCAGCACCACCGATAATGCGAGGTCAGCAAACATCGTCACGAGCGAAACAGTTACCATCTTGCGATAAGCCTGGAAAGCACTCAAGTATGCGGTGCTCATGCTGTTAATTGCGATTGCTATGGTCGTAAGAACAACCGCCCAGATTGTATTTCGGTCGAACGGTGATACCACCGCCAGACCTATTACGAGAATTGAGGAGGCTACAGCAATAAACACCTTCAGCAAGATAGCCTGTCCCAGCAACCGGTTCCCTTGATCAGGCTTCCTAACAATTTCACGTGTGAGGATTTGCGAAATACCCAAGTCGAAAACCGGAAGAAACAGCGAGACGAAAAAAATGGCGGAGTTGAGAATACCGAAATTGCTCAGCCCCAAGTACCTCGCAAGAAAATTCAGCCGCACCATCCCAAGCAGGAGCCCCACCGCACGCCCCAGAAAGAGTGCGAATGTGTCGACTGTGATTTTTCTTGTTTGAGCTGGCATGCCCGGTATCGACCGTCAATAATAGGACTGCTAAGGTGTTTCCTTCTTTCGGAAGGTTTGTCCCCAAAGACGGGAACCACGCATATGCTGCACGATCCGTTGGCCAAAAGCCATCACGTCCCTCCAGCGCAGCCACACTTCCCAGAACGTCATCGGCACAAACCTCCGCAGCTGCCGNNTGCACCTGACGACAACACGTAGCCGAGCGTGGCACCGGTGACCCCCAAGACGGGGATGAGCAGAAAATAGCACACGATTGCGGCCGCAAGACCCTGAAGACTCAGGACAAAACCCACGCGTACTTCCCCCAAGCCAAGAAAAATGCTCGTCGCCACGGCGATCGACGGAATCGCAAACGCGAGAATTGCAAATATCTGCAATTGGGGCACCGCTTCCAGGTACCGCCCCTGATAGACAACATGAACCAACAGCGGGGCAAGCAACCAGAAACCCAGGAATACCGGTATCATCGCGACCGTTCCAAAAAGCAACGATTTCTCAGTCATCACCTTCAGCGATGCACGATCACCCCTCGAGACGAACCGCGCCGTGGCAGGAAGGACAAACATCTGCATGGCCTGCGTAATTGTCTCATACACGCGGATGAAAATCTTCACGGAATTGTACACTGCAACCTGCACGGGCCCGGTGAACCCGGCAAGGATGAACGAGTCAGCTCTGCCGCTAAACAACGAACTCAGCACTCCGCCAAGCGAATAGGTCCCGTAGTCCCACACCTTTTTCATCGACGAGTATCCTGGGTGTCGCGTAAGAGCCATCCACCTCCGTGCAAACAAAAGCCCCACAACCGATGAGCATGAGAGCGATATAATATTGATGGTAACAAGATCCATGGCGGCATTGAACATATGCAGCCTCGACCAAATCCATATCAGCAAAGGTGCCCCAAGAAAATGCACTGCATCTGTGGCAAAGAGCTCCTTCACTTTGAACCGGGCTTGCAGGAGAATCAGAGCAATATTGCGCACAAACGAAGCAGCGAACATCGCCGGAAGATAGAGAAGAAGCATTCCCAATGCGGGGGAGTGCAACACACTGCCCAACATCGATCGAACCATGATCACCAGCAACGAGGAAACTACAATAAACGCGGCGTGAAGTATGACAGCCGCAGTCACCGTTCCCCGATGGTCGTGACTCTCCTCAGCAACGAACTTCAGCAGAGGGTTCAAGGCAAATGCCGTCGCTAGTCCGGAGATCAAAAGAAAGATTTCCTGGATCAGAACCCATATCCCAAATTCCTCTTCCGGCAGAACGCGAATGACCAGTAAGACGTAGCCAAGACCATAGATCACCGGCAACGTCTTGCCTGCAAAACCCCAGAGTCCTTTACTTAGATGTCTTCCGAATTCCAAGGATGCCGTCTCTTCCGCAAGGGTACTAGTGGCATTTTTGAAACGCTCCGAACGTGTGGTCTACCTGCGACGCTTTAGAAAAAACAGAATGGCAGACCAGCCCATACTCAGAACATGCAGCCAGGGGAAAACAAACCAGTGATACCAACGTGCGTACCGGACGAAATATCGGAGATTGCTGCAGTATTTGTGACGCAACTTAAACCAGGAAAGATGACCCCCGGCGCTCACGGAAAGTCTGTGCCAGACCATCGCACGCGGTTCGAACCAAATACTGTATCCCGCACTCCTGATCCTTTGTGACCAATCTGCGTCTTCCCCGTACATGAAATATGATTCATCAAGGAGTCCAACCTGGCGGATGACCTCAGACTGGACAAGGACACAGCACCCGGTGGCATAGTCCATCGCAATCGCCTGATTGTGCTGACCCAGGTCTTTTTCCCGGATACCTTTATGCGACATCGTCCCCCTCCACATTGACACATCCCCTCCCGCAAACCAGATTGTATCCTTATGATCGTAATAAAGGATCTTCGGTGATACCGCGCCACAGCGCGGTTCCATCGCCATTCGGCCGACCAGAAAGCGTACGGCTTCGCCATCGATCGTCGTGTCGTTATTCAACAGCATCACCATGTCCGACTTTTGTTCCAAGGCCCGCAGGATGCCCGCATTATTCCCGCCGGCGAACCGAATGTTTTCCGGAAGGGCCAGGAGTTCTACATCGGGCCACTCTCGGCGAATCGCCTCTTGAGACCCATCCGTGGAGCCATTATCCACGACAAGGATATGCAGATCCGGATATGACACGCCGCTCAGTGAGCGAAGGCAATCCAGGGTAATGTCGCGTCCATTCCAGTTCACAACCACCGCCGTCACCGACGGCACCTGGGCCAAGGCTCTCGTGTCATGCGGCCGGTCTTCCATCAGTCGGCGCCTGCTAACGATTCGATTGCGTGAACGAGGTTGTCCCAGGTGAACTGGTGTTTTACTCTTTTCACGTTTTCCGAGAACTCCTGTTGTCTTGCCCCATGGTAAAATGCCGTAATCGTTTTGGCGAGTGCGTGCGGGTCATCCGGAGGCACGATCATCCCTGTCACGCCATCCTCTACAACTTCCGCGAGCCCGCCGACGTTTGAGACAATGAGTGGCGTGTCAAAATTGTAGGCGATCTGGGCGATGCCGCTCTGCGTCGCCGAGCTGTAGGGAAGCACCACCGCATCCGCTGCCGAGAAAAACTGCGCCACCTTGGNNGGCATTAGGCACGTAGTTAGAGTACACGCTCACCTGACGGATGATCCCCAACTCCTCGATCTGTTTCCGATATTGGCCTTCGTCGTCATAGAACTCCCCCACCACGAGAAGATGGACATCCAGTGTCTTGACGACCTCTGCAATCGCCTCAAGGAGTATGTGAAGGCCTTTGTAGCGTCGGACATATCCAAAGAACAGGAGTACCCGGGAAGAGGTCAGATTCAACAACTGGCGTGCCTCTTGCTTGGCCATGGGAACACCGAAATTGTCGTACACAGGATGAGGAGAGTAACGAAGCTGCGCATCAGGCTTAAAGAGCTTTAACTCCTTCTCAACTGCATGCGACTGCACTACAAAATAGTCCGTTGCTGAAAAGAGATATCTCGTGAATGACTTGTCAAAAGGACGGTGCTCGTGAGGGAAGACATTATCGCAGATGACAAGACCTTTGCAGTTCGTCCCGTGTTTTGCCACACGCAGGATTGTTCCAAAACACGGGGCAAAGAAAGGAAGCCAGTATTTGAAGATTATCAAATCGGGATTCTGCGCCCGGAGAGTGCGGCCCACGGTCAACCAATTCCATGGGTTTATAGAGTCTACCAATTGTGGAGCTGGATCAGGATGACGAGATTCATCCTGCTCTTCCTGCGTCTTTCCAGGAAAGAGAAACGAGGGATACTGCCGTTTAAAAGTGACGATGGAGACCTTGTGGCGTTTGCCAAGGGCTTGGGCAAGCAAGGCTGTATAATGGGCAATTCCCCCTCGCAGAGGATATGCAGTACTGATGATTGTGATGTTCACAGGTTGCGATGGCCCGAGTACATACCATGAGGATTCATCAGGCTTGCCATACTTTCCAGGGAGCTTCTCCCGTTTTCCAGAGGTCAAGAAGGGTTTTGTATTCGTGCACTGTATCCATCCCCATCCAGAAACCGAAATGCCGATACACCGAAAGTTGATTATTGCTCACCATGGCAGGCAGCGGACCACTCTCGAGCACAAGGTCCTTGTTGTCACAGAAATACTCCCACACCTTTTTGCCATTGAACACCATGAAGCCGCCATTGATCCATTCCTCTTCATCGTAGGCCTTTTCCTGGAACCCCATCGCCTTGTTGGCGGCAATCTGGATCTGGCCGTATCGGCTTACCGGATGCACCGCGGTGATGGTCCCTGCAGTCTTCTGCGCGCGGTGAAATTCGAGAAGGCGGCGCACATCGATATCGGCCACACCATCGCCATAGGTGACACAGAAATCCTCTTCCTCTTCAAGATATTTCCGGACTTTCCAGATTCTTGCACCAGTTTTTGTGTCCTCCCCCGTTTCCGCGAGAGTCACCTTCCAGTCCGTTTCGATGATCGAATCATGATACGTAACGACACCGCCCGGCTGCACTGTGCAATCGGCGGTCATCGCCCGGAAATTCAGGAAGTATTCTTTGATCTTCCNNAACCCTTGTATCCCAGACAGAGAACGAATTCCCTGATGCCATGGTGGGCGTAGATACGCATGATATGCCATAGAAGAGGCTGCTCGCCGATCAGGCACATGGGTTTGGGAATGGTTTCAGTTTGCTCCCGGAATCGGGTTCCCTGGCCGCCGCAAAGGATCACCACTTTCATCTCTGACGCTCCTTCCTCTGTCTACCCCGCCGGCTTCTTGCGCGCCCAGCAGAGCAGAGAAAGTCCGAATGGAATTTGCCACGGTGGAATCACATACCGTTCTACAGAGAAGATCATCTTCAGGATTCTGTTTACCGGTTCTCCAGGGATTTCCAAATCCCTCAAAGGATTTCCCGGCCACACCCTTGCAGTCAAGCGACGAATAAGAGCAACAGGAAAAAGAACTGTATTGAAATAGCTCAGATAGACCGGAGAAAAGCCAGCCTCTTCGACAACCGCCTTCAATGTTCTTTTCGTGTAGCGCCGCTTATGGTGCAATAGTTCGTCCTGAGGTCCCCAAAGGAATTGATACGCCGGGACTGTAATCAACACGCAGCCATCATATGCAAGCAGCGCGGAGGCCCTGGCAAGCGCGCCTCTGTCGTCCTCGATGTGTTCGAGAACATCCAGGAATGTTACCACATCAAATCCGCCTTCTCCGGAGTATGAAGTAATGTCGCCGCAGAGAAGGTTGTTCAGTCCGCGTCTCCGGCAGAATTCAATCGCAGCTTCCGAAGGATCAATGCCGGTACACTCATACCAGACCGATAGAGATTCAAGCACGGCTCCGGTGCCGCACCCGACATCCAATATCCTCACCTTCGGTGGTTTTGCAATGGTCCGCGCCAGGAACCTCAAAAGAATCATCATCCTCGCGCGAAACCACCAATGTTCCTTTTCTACCCGATATTGAAGGGCATATACACCGGCTTCCATCTATAACCCCGCCTTGTCTCGTACCACATAGAGCGGCCGGTGTTTCACTTCCTCATAAATCCTACTGATATATTCGCCGATGATCCCGAGAGTAAGGAGGATCATGCCTCCAACGAACAAGACGGCGATGTTGGTGGAAGCCCACCCCGGGATTGCCTTATCGGTGAAGAGCTTCTCGTAAAACACCACAAGCGCCGCCAGAAACGCAAGGAAACCCGTCATGAGCCCGAGGAACACTGCGAGGCGCAATGGCAGGTCGGAAAACGAGAAGATGCCGTCAAAGGCAAGTTTGAACAATCGTGCCAGGCTCATTTGCGGAGAACCCGCAAAGCGGGCATCACGATCATAATAGACGGGCTTCTGTTTGAATCCAGCCAAAGCCCTCATGCCGCTGATGTACCGGTTTCGTTCGGGCATGGACCGAATAACATCCACCACCCGTCGGTCCAACAAGGAGAAATTCCCTGCATCCGTGGGAATGTCAATCACAGAAACACGGCGGAGCATACGATAGAATCCCTTGAACACAGCGCGTTTTAATAGTCCTTCCTTCCGGCTCTTCTTGACCGTATACACAACACCATACCCCTCTTTCCAGTGCTTCACCAGAATCGGCAACAGCTCAGGTGGATCCTGGAGATCGCCATCCATAAGAATGACGGCATTCCCCTTCGCGTGGTCAAGACCCGCTGAAATGGCAATCTGATGTCCGAAGTTGCGCGAGAGCCGAAGGACTTTGAAGCGCGAGTCTTTTGCATGAATGCCCATCATCAAGTCGAACGACGCATCAACACTTCCATCGTCCACCAGAATT
>PMNP01000150.1:0-412 GCA_003161755.1 Ignavibacteriota bacterium
CATGCTCTGACCTTCGTATGTTCAAGGAGGCGCCGTTCGACAGTCGCGGCTTCCAGCAAGTGCTGAAGAAGGGATATCTGTTCACCCTCCCCTTTGATCGAGTCGCGAAGAGCTTTGACTGATCGACTGTTTGTGCGTGAAGGCGATGATGCTACCTGGGCGGATACTCCAGCAGGAGCACACGCAGATAAGACAAGGGTGACAACTGCGATATTGATGAATCCCCGCATCGGTAAACCTCCAGAGCGAGTAGGTTCCAAAAGTGATTGACGGCGAGGTCGAGGAAGGCTACCCTGAGACCGTCGAGTCCTGGCGAGATGTCCTGGATAAGGTCCCCGAACGAGGCAGGAGATCACCTCTTCACCTATTTTGATTTCCCGAAGAGTCGCTGCTGCAGTATCAAGTCGACAAA
>PMNP01000150.1:417-2893 GCA_003161755.1 Ignavibacteriota bacterium
TTTCGATGTGAGTGCGATCGCCAGAACATGATCGACAAATATTAGATTTTTGATCTCCCGGACAACTGTTCACACGTCGATGACGCGGCACATATACTTGTCCCGCTGGGGCTCCTAGTCGAGCGCCGACATTTGCGACTTCACAAACAGCTGTTGCGTGACATAACAGGTCACTTTTCTTTCTGATTATTGATTATGTCATAGGATAGAAGCACCTTTCTTTCCAGACGTATCTCACACCAAAAAGGTCAATCGACCGTTGACNNGAGAATGCCCAGGGGTGGCACTGTTCTCCCCCCGGAAGGATTAACTACAATTTCATCCTTTGGATTGAGTTTGAACAGGAAAAAAAAATCGTTAATTGAGACAGATGACGCACGCGATCAAGAGATCTTCTTGGATTACTGCGATAAAGTCTGCTGTTGTCCGCACGGAATACCGGGGGGGATGACGTTGTTACCGCTGTGGAGGAATTCCACCCTGTCGATCCACTTTACCACTGGAAGCTGACCGTCAAGTCGGAGCGTTGGTTGAACTCCTGCAGACGGAGAAGACGCTTAAATTCGCTCTCTTCACTCAATCCCTATGAACGCGCGCTGGTACGCGCTATATCTGCGTTCCCGCTACGAGAAACGTGCGCACCTGCATCTTCTGGATAATGGGGTTGAGTCTTTTCTGCCGCTCATAGAAGAAGTTCACCTCTGGAGCGACAGGAAGAAGCGGATCGAGGAACCGTTGTTCCGGGGTTACCTGTTTGTGAGGACGGATCTCAAGAACAAGCTCTCTATCCTTCAGACTGACGGAGTGGTTAACTTTGTCAGCATTGGCGCAAAACTGAGCCCGATCCCCGACGAACAGATCAACTGGGTGAAGATTCTCATTGGTCACCCCGACCGCGTCGTGCGTGAACCGTNNCCGTTTATTGGATTACAGGGATATGTGCGGAAGGTGAAATCCTCGACCCGCGTAGTCGTCTCCCTTGATGCGATAGCGCAATCGGTCTCGGTCGATATCGAGCCTGAGTTACTCGAGCGGATTTAGAACGAATTTTCGTTTACGTGCCTTGGGACTTTCTAGGCCTTCAGTTCCCGCAAATGGGACTCAAAGGGCGGAGCGTGCCCGGGAATTAACTTCAGAGCCCCTGAGACAGCCGTTTTGCCAACACAGCCGGGAGCCCTTGCGAGGTGATTGCCTCTGCGGCGCCTCGGATGTCGTAGGGGATCCGGATGTTCTCGTAACTCCAGGCATCAGTATCAAGGATTCCGTAACTGAGGTGAGGGNNCCTCTCCGCAAAGGGCGGGAACATGTGTATGGCCGATGAAGCAGAGTTCGGTCTTGAAGTGAGCAAATTGGTCTCTTGCCGAATCCATCGAATCGACGTATTGCCAGGCGGGGGGGAATTTTGGACTGGCGTGTACTAATGTGCACAATCCCACCTCTGAAGTGAAAGGGAGTGTGGCGAGAAACTGTCGGTTCTCACCCGTGAGGATCTTATTCGTCCATTCCGCTGCGATCTTCCCCGGTTTTGTGAAATAGTCGCCGTCTGAAGGTTTGAGGGCGGCCTGGTCGTGATTACCCAGAACGACCGCCGAGGCTCGTTGGCGTACCAAGTCCACGCATNNTATCGCCAAGGCAATAGACTTGATCGATCCGCCGACCGTCAATATCAGACAGGGCCGCGAGCAGGGCTTGAAGATTCGAATGGACATCTGAAATCAGGGCGATTTTCATCCTAACACACTCATTTCCTTCTGTTTGTTACTTCCTACAAATCGAAGGGTTGATCAACACCACACGAATCAGTAACTTACAGTTTCACAACCAACTCTCCCGGCGGCATGTTCTATCAAATTCTCAGTTTTTTGTCCCCATGTTCGTCGAGTGAAGATACTCATTTTCTTGTCTCTCTGCGTCACCCTTTTCTCTGCATGGTTGATTACGAAGCGAATTCATCAATAGAGAAGTCCAATTTTAGAATAGGCCTGTGATGGCTACCGAACCAGTTACCACGAACGGCAAAGCACTCCCCGAAGTTCCCCACGAATCGCCATTTCAGGAATACCTGACGATCCTCCTCCGAGGCTGNNAAGATTACCAACGAGCTGGAAACACTCAAGTCCCGATCGATGGCTGAAGCTGTTGCCAGAGACCTGCTGGAGATAAAGTTCCTGGACGAAAAGGGGCAGACTCTCATCCCGCTGGCCCAAGCGATTCTCGATGGCGAACCCCAGCCCACTCTTGCCGCAGTTCGCGATGTAACCTCGCGGATCGAGAAAGCCATGACGTTCACGCCGATCAGGGATTCAGATATAATCAAGATCACAGCCCGCAGCACCGAACCCCGAGAAGCCGCCCTGCTCTCAAATACCTTCACAAGAGCCTATACTGATCGGAACCTCGGTGCGAGCCGCATGAAATCCCGTTCAGTGCGCGAGTTCCTCCAATCTCAGCTTCAGGAGAAGCATTCATCGCTTGA
>PMNP01000173.1 GCA_003161755.1 Ignavibacteriota bacterium
GGACTTGGCAAGACCGTTGTTGAAGGGGGGAATGCAATACGGTTCAGTCCGAAATATCCCCGTCACCTCATGCAGTTCTTCTCCACACAGGAGACGATTCGCAATGCACAACAGGACTTTTACGCGCTTAACCTTGAGGACAGCCTGAAGAATGGCTCTGCCTCAAGTCCGGAGGCGTTCCTGCAATGCTATGGGCTTCAGGCGGCAGAGGCTGATGGTTCGTTATACCATGTCGGGTCGACATATTCCGCCGAAGACGATTCGGTTCATGACGGGATTGCCAGGTCGGGAATGCGCATCGTAACCTTTGCTCCCGTTCTCAAGCAGAAGGTGTTCCCTCTTCCTGAGGTCATTGACCTGATGCTGGATATCGGCTCATGGGGCATGGGAACCCCCGTGGAGATCGAATGGGCTGTCAATATGAACGTGCCTGCCGGAGCCCCCAGGGAATTCGCAGTGCTGCAAATGCGCCCTCTCGTGTTGAATACGGAATTGGAAGAACTTGACACCGACAGCGTCAATCAGACTGAACTTATTTGTCAGAGCTCCCAGGTTCTCGGCAATGGTGTTACCAGCGGCATCAAGGACATTATTGTGGTGGATATCCAGACATTTGATCGCGCGAAGAGTTTTGAGGCCGGACAGGAGGTGAGCAAGCTCAACGCCAAACTTCTGGGACAACGAAAGCCGTATTTGCTCATCGGCGTCGGCCGATGGGGCAGTCTGGATCCTTGGCTGGGAATTCCCGTCACCTGGGATCAGATCTCCGGCGTTGCCGTGATTGTCGAATCGGGGTTCAAGGATTACGCCGTTACTCCCTCACAGGGCTCCCACTTCTTCCAGAATATCACATCGTTTCGCGTGGGGTATTTTACGGTGAACAGCATGGCAAACGTCGGGTTCATTGATTGGGAATGGCTGGCACAACAAATTCCTGTCGAGCAACTCAAATACACGAGACACCTCCAGTTCAGCGAACCCATTGTGGCCAAGATTAACGGCCAGAAGAACAGGGGGATTATTCTGAAGCCCGGAAGAGGCGAACAACCTGTCAAATGAAGAAGCGTTCAGATCTCAAGCGATCTTCTCGAATGCGCTATGAGCGAATCTGGAATATCGTCCAGCGGATTCCACGGGGATACGTTGCAACATATGGACAGGTTGCGGTAGCGGCGGGATATCACCGGCAGGCCCGGTTTACGGGATATGCGCTTCATGCCCTTCCTCAAGGGCTGCCCGTGCCCTGGCATCGCGTGATCAATGCCCGCGGAAGAATATCTTTCCCCCAAGGGAGTGCCGCGTATCTTCTCCAGGCACACCTCCTCACAGCTGATGGCGTGCAGATCGTGGACGGGAGGATTGCCCTGTCAACCCATCTGTGGAAACCGATCGCTCTTCGAATATCGCCCCGCAAGCACTCAGACAAGAAGAGGCCTATTCCTCGAGCGTACTGAGGTCTCCTTCATTCAATCCAAGAGCACGCGCCTTCAGGACCCTGCGCATGATTTTGCCGCTCCNNCGAATTCAATGCGCTCGGGTTTTGCAATCGGGCCGATTTCATGCGCCATGTGGCGCTTGAGCTCTTCGACAAGTGATTCCGACGGTTCGATCCCCGATTTGAGGATTACATACGCATTGATGGAAATGCCCTTAATATCATGAGGCAGTCCGATAACAGCGGCTTCCGCCACAGACTGATGGCTGACAAGGGCTGATTCCAGCTCAGCGGTACCGAGCCTGTACCCGCTCACTTTGATANNCCAATAATAGCCGTCCTCATCTTTCCGCGCGGAGTCACCAGCAAAATATATGCCTGGGAATTTGCTCCAATACGTTTTGACGTAGCGATCGGGATCCTTGTAAATTGTCCGAAGCATTGCAGGCCAGGGTTTCTTTAAGACCAGAAATCCTTCTTCTCCGGCATTGACACTCTTACCATCCTCATTGACCACATCTGCCTCCACGCCGAAGTATGGCTTTGTTCCCGAGCCGGGCTTGAGCGGCGTGGCAGGAGTTGGGGCAATCATGAACATCCCCGTTTCAGTTTGCCACCACGTATCCATGATAGGACAGCGTTCTTTCCCGATGTTCTTGTAGAACCATCTCCAGGCTTCGGGATTGATTGGCTCTCCAACACTGCCAAGAATGCGTAGTGTTGAGAGGTCGTGCCTGTTGGGCCATGACGCGCCGAATCGCATCAAGCCGCGAATTGCCGTCGGCGTGGTATACAGTATCGAGACTCCGTATTTTTCGATGATCGTCCACCACCGATCGGGGAAGGGATATGTCGGTGCGCCTTCATACATCACCGACGTCGCACCGGCAATGAGCGGGGCGTAGACGATGTACGAATGGCCGGTCACCCATCCGGGATCGGCCGTACACCACCACCGATCCTCCTCTTTCAGATCAAAGACATCCGTGAAGGTGGCATACACGCCAACCTGGTACCCTCCATGAGTGTGGAGTATCGCTTTGGGTTTGCCGGTGGTTCCCGAAGTATAGAGAATGTACAGAGGATCTTCGGCGTCCATCACTTCCGTTTCGCACTTCATCGAGTTCCGTGTAAGGGGGAGGTTCATCAACTCATGGTACCAGTAATCACGCCCCGGCTCCATATTCACTTCACGTCCGGTGTGGCGAATGACCACGACATTCTCCGGTGCCGCGGTTCGCTGCAATGCTTCATCAACGATCTTCTTCAACTCCACAACCCTTCCATTCATGTGGCCCCCGTCGGCGGTCACGATGACCTTTGACTCACTGTCTTCGATTCGCCCATGAAGCGCTTCGACGGAGAACCCGCCAAACACCACGGAATGGATGGCGCCGATCTTGGCAGTTGCCAGCATCGCAATGACGGTTTCAGGAATCCTCGGCATGTAAATCGTGACACGATCCCCCTTGCCAATTCCCATGCTCTTCAAGACGTTGGCAAACTTGCAGACTTCGCGGTTCAGGGCGTGATAGGAAAACGTCCTCAGGTCACCCCGCTCTCCTTCCCAAATCAGCGCCAGCTTGTTCCGTTTCCAGGTCTTCACATGGCGATCAAGTGCATTGAGGACAATGTTTGTCTTTCCGCCGACAAACCACTGAAAAAACGGCGGCTTGCTGTCATCCAATACCTTGTCCCATTTTCGGTACCATTCCAGCTCCCCAGCGCGCCGCGCCCAATATTGGCAAAGATCTTCCCCCGCCTCACGCCGGACTTTCTCGGGGTCAGGGACATTTGCCGCTGTTGCAATCTCTACAGGGGGATAGTACACTTCGCCGTGAAGTGTGTGCCCCTGAGCCGGAGTATTTTCTTCCATTGGTGTCTCCATGCTTCAGTAAGGGGAATTGTGGCGGGTCTTAAATAGTAACGCCCCTCCATTGGCTCCCGTTCCCCCATTGTTGCCACCCTGGTTGCCTTGCACCTCGTCTTTGGTTGCCGTATCTTAGACTATTCTAGGGTCATCATTCTCAGTTCTCACCATGGAGCGCAACGACGGGCCTCCTTATCGAGAACGACCTTGCAAAGGTGCTTTTGCAACTCAACACCAGGAGACGCTGAACAAGGTGAAAACGGCCACGGAAACATTGAGGTTTTCCACCCGCGGGCACAACGATATCCACGATTTGACGCCGGCGATGAAAGACCTCCTTCGACGGTCAGGCGTGAAAGACGGCCTGGCAACAGCATTTGTTCCGGGGTCGACGGCTGCAATCACCACATTGGAGTTTGAAGATGGCGCGATCAGCGATCTGAAGAACGCTATCAGCAGGCTCGCTCCGGAGAATATCCCGTACGAGCACAATGAGCGTTGGGGTGACGGCAACGGATTTTCCCATGTTCGAGCCGCCTTGCTCGGCCCCTCACTTTCAATCCCTGTGGTGCGCGGGAGCCTCGCACTCGGCACTTGGCAGCAAATCGTCCTGGTCGACTGTGATAATCGAGACCGAACGCGTGAGATTATTCTCCAAGTGATGGGCACCGGAGCCGACTGACCTGTTTGCCATGGGTCATTTTCACAACACGCTTCCAGCCGACATGGACATCCATCCAAATCATACTGGAACCCACACCACAACGATCCTTGGCATCTTCCTGCTCTCGTGGATCATCGTAAACCTCTCCGGCTGCGGGGGAAACGACAATAGTACTGGACCAGGTTCATTATCCCCGGTAACGGCTCCGAAGGTGATGTTTGTCAACGCATCACCCGACGCTCCTCCTGTCGATCTCTATATCGATAGCACGCGCATATTCAGAGATCTCTCCTATGGACAGAATACACCCTACCTCACGTTGTCAGCGGGTTTTCATGCATTGATAGTCCAATTGCTCGACTCAACGCGTGTTGTCTACGCGGGCTCAGCGCCCTTGGACATAGGCGCAATATATACGGTTTTCGCTGCAGATACCTTTGCCCATATCACTCCTATCATTATGTTCGACTTGTTTAATCAGCCGCCGTCCGGCTTTGCGGCAGTCCGGTTTGTCAATGCAGCAGGTGGAACGCCGAAAGTTGGCGTGTTTACGGTGTTGGACTCCTCGAGCATTACCGGAAAAGGGTTTTCGGAGTACTCACCGTTCGTTCCATTCAAGAGCGACTCCACGGTCTTCCAAATCCGAGAGAGTGGAACTCAACATGTTCTGGCGACAACCGCAAAGCAAAACATTGAATCAGGAAAATTCTACACACTGTATCTTCGCGGTTTTGCGGGCGGGACGGGAGCGGACACGTTGACGGTAGGAGTTATTGTAAATCGTTAGCCTCGATCCTTGGTGTGTTGGCCGTGTGACGTTTGAAGTTCCTGCCGATCTACGGTGCTGATCCCATGTCTCTCGTTTGGAGTCGAACAATGAGAATAAGGAACAACCGATTACCCGGAAGCAACGCCGCGATTGCGTCCGGCGCGCTTCTTGCAGCAATGGGAGTCGGGCTGGACGCGATCGTTGCACACATACTTCGGGACATCCTCAAAGCTGATGCGCTGGCTGCTTTTCAGACGGCCACCCGCTATCAGCTCTACCACTCCCTTGCAATAGTGGCAGCGGGAATAGCCGCAAGGGTTTTCGGAAATGGATCTGAAAAAAGATACCTCATTGCCGCATTGCTTTTTGGGCTTGGGATCGTTTTCTTTTGCGGGAGCCTCTATATGTTGGCGCTTGGCGGCATGAAGTGGCTTGGTTGGATTACCCCTCTCGGAGGATTGGCGTTCCTGGGAGGATGGATTATGCTCTTTGTAGCAGGAGCGAGTCACAGGCTTTCCGCGTAGCCGAACCCCAACGAAGAGGCGTGCCTCTCTTGGAAATGCTCCTGACAATGCAACTCCACAGACTCCAAGGGGAACCATGTTCAAGAAGCTTTTTGCCTTCATCATCGTCATCGGCATCCTCGTCGTGATCTGGTTCACCTTCGCCTTTTGGACGGGGATTTATTCTGTCTACTCGATAGCTCCCTCCCCCCCCCCNNACAATCTCGGGGCAACATATGTCGTTTCCAGGGAGGAAGGCGAGCCTCTTTTCAATTCCCCCGAGTATGTTCCTCCTGCACCTAAAGCGTCAGATGAGGATGGCAAGGGAATGCGGTTCTCGACCATTGCAGCGGCGCGCCGACCCATCAAGGCCCGCACTATTGTAAAGCTGCCATATATCGACTGGGCCTATCAGAAATCCATCGAGAACCCTGACTCGACAAAGTGACCGTCGTTTGAACCTTTTTTGCCTCATTGCACGTTTAAGTACTCAGAACTGAAAACAAACCTCCATAGGCCCATGGGATCAGAACAACCACCTGATGTTGATCTTTCCAGATTGAGAATTAATCGTGAACCGGCCTCGGAAACCCCATCTCGACCGCCTTTCTATCGGCGTCCCAGCTCCATAATCGCGGGCGTTCTTTTGATTTTTTCGGCGCTCGCCGCCGTGAGATGGATGAGTAGCGGCGCAGAAGATGTTGAAGTTGCGTCAGCAACCCGCGTGTTTCCCTCTCAGGTCAATGCGGTTCTCACTGCGAGCGGCTATGTCGTTGCACAAGAGAAAGCGGCCGTTGCCTCGAAAGGAACCGGCCGGCTCGTCTACCTGGGGGTCGAAGAGGGAGATCATGTAACAAAGGGAGAGGTCATAGCCCGGCTTGATGATCAGGACGTGATGGCTGCGCTGGAGAAGGCCAGAGCCGACCTTCATGTAGCGCTCGCCGATTCTGTTGACGCAGCACGGACGCTCAACAGAGCAAAAGCGCTCTTCGCATCGAAGCTAGCCTCGGAGTCGGATTTTGATGCTGCTGAGGCCAATTATTTGAAGCTCGTTGCCAACATCCTCTCCGCTCGAGCCGGGGTTTCAAGCGCCGAGGTGGGGGTAGAGTATACGCGAATCCGGGCGCCCTTCGATGGAACAGTTCTGACAAAGGACGCCGATGTGGGAGAGATCGTGGCGCCATTCGCGGCTGCGGCCAATTCCAGGGCATCGGTCGTCAGCATTGCCAAGATGGCGTCCCTCCAGGTCGAGGCTGACGTGTCCGAATCGAATATTACCCGCGTGACAGAAGGACAACCATGCGAGATTGTGCTTGATGCTTATCCCGATCACAGGTACCAGGCAGTGGTACATAAGGTTGTACCGACAGCAGATAGAGCCAAGGCAACGGTGCTTACAAAGGTTGCTTTCAGAAACCTCGACAACCGGGTTCTCCCTGAAATGAGCGCCAAGGTCACCTTCCTTTCAAACAAGACCGACAGCCTGACGGCCGCCGCGCCTCCCATGATCACCGTTCCTTCTACAGCGATTGTCGTTCGCGGTGGAAAATCGGTGGTATTTCTTGTTGCAGACTCACGGGTCACCGNNTAAGAACCGGAGCCTCTCTTGGTGCGACGGTCGAAATCGTGGAAGGGTTGTCAAGCGGCGATCATGTGGTGCTCGTGCCAGGACCCGGACTCGCAAGCGGCACAAAAATCAACATAAAAACACACTAGCGTACACAATAGCGGAGACAAACGATGGCAGGCGCCAATGGCCAGGGGATGATCCGTGTGAAGGATCTTTCCAAATCCTACAAGAGGGATAAGCTGGAGATCCCCGTCCTGACCAACATTTCACTCTCAGTACCTGAGGGGGAATTCCTTGCATTGATGGGACCTTCAGGCTCAGGGAAGACCACTCTCTTAAATCTGATTGCCGGTATAGACCGTCCGGATTCCGGCGACATCATTGTCAACAATGTGGACATACGCAGCTTAAATGAATCGGCTCTCGCCCGCTGGCGTGCCACCAATGTCGGGTTCATTTTTCAGTTCTACAATCTCCTTCCAGTCCTGACTGCCTATGAAAACGTGGAACTCCCGCTNNATTGTTGCCGACGAGCCGACGGGCGACTTGGACAAGGTCTCGGCGACGGAAATCATGACGCTGCTTGAGAGGCTCAACAAGGAGTTTCGAAAGACCATCATCATGGTGACTCACGATCCGCGTGCAGCGGAGAAAGCGCACAAGGTCATGCACCTGGACAAGGGAGAGCTGACGGCATGAGGATTCTGAAACTCGTTTTCAAGAACATGATGCGCCACAAGCTTCGCGCATTTCTGACCATCGGGGGAATCGCCATCGCTGTGATGGCATTCGGCTTGTTGCGAACAGTCGTCACCGCCTGGAGCTCCGGCGTCGACGCATCGGGAGCCGACAGGCTAATTACCCGGGACGCCGTTTCCTTTATCTTTACACTTCCCCTCGCCTACGAGAATAAAATCCAATCTCTCCACGGCGTTTCAGAGGTCACTTTTTCCAACTGGTTCGGCGGGGTCTATATCGACAAGAATCAATTCTTTGCGCGCCTTGCCGTGGATGCCGACACCTATTTCGATGTGTATCCCGAGTGCCAAATCCCGCCTGATCAGCTCGCGACATTCAAGAAAGAACGCAACTCATGCATTATCGGTGATGGACTCGCNNAGCCAGCCGCTACAATCTGAAGATCGGCGATATTATGCCGATGGAGGGGGATATTTTCCCCGGACACTGGGAGTTCGTGGTGCGGGGAATATATCATCCCAAAGACAAGGTCACTGATCCCTCAAATATGTTCTTCCAGTGGACGTATCTCAACGAGCGAATGAAACAGGATTCCCCGGGACGTGCAGATGAGATCGGCTGGTATGTTGTCAAGGTTCAAGATCCGAAAGACGCCGGCTCCATCTCGCAACAGATCGACGACCTGTTCGCCAATTCCCGTGCCGAGACGAAAACCGAAACGGAAAGGGCATTCCAGCAGGGCTTCCTGGCGTCATCGGGGGCCATCCTCACGGCGATGAATTTCATCTCCTTCATTATCATCGGCATCATCATGCTCGTTCTCGGAAACACGATGATCATGTCTGCTCGCGAGAGAGTTAGGGAATACGCAGTGTTCAAAACGCTTGGGTTCCATTCTTGGCATCTCGTCGGACTCATCGCCGGAGAAGCAATGGCTATATCGTTCGTAGGCGCGGCCATTGGGCTCGCACTGACCTTTCCCATCACGCAGGGATTCGCGGCGGCGCTGCCGAAAGGTTGGTTTCCGGTATTCGACGTGGAACCGATTACCATGATCCTGGCCGGAAGCTCTGCACTCCTGGTGGGTGTGGTCGCTTCCCTTTTCCCTATTCAGCGAGCTCTTGGGACCAGCATCGTCGATGGGCTCAGGCAAATCGGTTGACGAGAATATCTCCACTTGAAGAAGAATTTCTGAAACTGGACATTTGGACAGAGAAAACATGAAGATTCCCCTAAAGTACACGCTACGAAACTTCGGAACCCGGCGCCTCACGACATCGCTCACCGTGCTTGGCATAGCGCTCGTCGTCTTCGTCTTTTCCGCTGTGCTCATGATGGCCTATGGCCTCCAGAAGACGCTCGTCGCAACCGGTTCCGACGGCAATGTCATCGTTCTGCGCAAATCCGCCTCGGCGGAAATCAGCAGCATCATCAGCCGGGACCAGGCCAACATCATCATGTCAATGCCCCAGGTGGCCAGGGCTTCCAATGGGAAGGCGTTGGCCACTGGAGAANNCGCGAACGGATACGGAAATCTCACCGTCAGGGGAGTCGCCCAGGAAGCATTGGCCATCAGACCTCAGGTGAAGGTCATTCAGGGAAGAATGTTCAATTGGGGTTCGCGCGAGATTATCGTGGGAAAAGCAACGACAAAGAGATATCAAAACGTCGCCCTTGGCGACAAAGTGAAGTTTGGGGGAGATGAATGGACAATAGTCGGTGTGTTCGATGGCGCAGGAAGCGGATTTGAATCGGAATTCTGGGGCGACGTCGATCAGCTTTCCGAGGCATTCCAGCGACCCGTGTTCTCGACAGTAACTTTCCAACTCGAGAATCCTGATCGGTTCCAGGAATTCCTCAATGGNNCCCCTGCGGGCGCTCGGCTTCCAGCGGCGGAGCGTGCTTAGCGCATTTCTCCTCGAGTCCCTGACGCTTTCCGTGGCAAGCGGATTGATCGGCTTGTTTTTTGCGTCATTCCTCCAGTTCTTTTCGGTGTCGATGATGAACTTCTCCTCATTTTCAGAACTTGCCTTCAGCTTCGCCTTGTCGCCGTGGATAATCTTCTGGTCCCTGGCGTTCTCCATCATCATGGGAGTCATCGGCGGATTCCTCCCGGCGGTAACAGCATCACGGCTCGGCATTACTGATGCTCTGAGGGCTTCCTAATTTGCGGCTGGCCGGCGAGTGATTGCCATTCCACTCGCCTTACCGAAGGGTACGCCCCCCCCTCCTGTACCGCAGGATCATGTTGTTGCTTTAACAAGCCAGCGAATGAACGGAAGTGCATCGCGGAACGTCCCGCTCACGATGTCGAGGAAGGTCGCAGTGTAGCAAGACGTATGCTTGGTTTCAATACCCACATAGAATTGCTTCAGGCGAAGATGCTCGATTTGCGGATGATCCTTCGGATAGCCCAGCGGGGCCTTTTGAAGTCTGTCTCCCAGGATTCCCGAAAACCTCTTCTTGAATTTTGCATTCCTCAAGATGGATTCCAAGTCTGCAGGTCGTGTGACAATTGCCTGCCGAATTGCCTTTAGTTGCTCACCGCTTGGCATATAGACTCCACCGCCGATAAATATCTCACCCGGTTCAATTCCCACATAGAGGCCCGGCAATTCGATCGGGCTTTTGCTGCCACGCAACTCGAAGCTCGCCGCGATATTCGTCTTGTATGGCGCCTTGTTCTTGCTAAATCGCACGTCTCGATAAATCCTGAATATTGATCGCTTCGGGTCAAAAATAAATTCCGGCGCGACTTCCGCCAATTCCCGACCGAGTGAAACCACAAGACATTGCATCGGGAAGCGGACAAGTTCCTCGTACTCGGTCTTATGCTTCTGAAACCATGGCCGGTTATTGTTCTTCTTCAATTTTGACAGAAAGTTCAACCCTTCGCGGGGAAACCCATCGAAGGGGGGATACACATCTTGATCGACCAGGGGGTTCTTCGCCATACATGCATTCCTGAATTTTGCGTGCACAAAGTCCGGCAGTATCCTCCTCAACCGGGTTATTNNTCCTCCATTTAAGCTGGACAAAACCCCCCAATGATAGCCCATTGCTGTTCCTTTGTCCGGCCGTGTAGACATTCGGAGGAGCGCTTATTTCAACGATGGTGGTTTCCGACCCGCAGCCAGAAATGACCTGAATTGGAGGCACGCCCTTCCTCCAGCTTGAAGGATCCCCGGATGAGAGGAGTTGAAGACTTCTGTCATGCGCCGAGAGAAATGCCTGAATCACCACGCCAGAGTTGCGGACGCACTCCGCGATGGAATCGGTATACGCCCGGTACCGATCGGTGCAGAGATCCTCAGGGTCCAGCCAGTTCTTCACATAGCCGTAGGCATTGGAATCGCGGTCGCACCCGCTCACGTATTGTGTCGTGCTGTCTTCGTCATTCCAGATACTGTACCCGCCGTGTTCACCTGCCGATGCCAGAGGATGATGCACAAAGAACAGGCGCCAGCGAACCCCGGGATGCAGCCGGGATACTGCCAGGATCTTGCGCAGACTGTCAAGAGCCCCACCCCATGAGTGCGCGGGAGTCCGAAGGAGCAACGCTGAATCGAAGAAGAACAATTCCACTGAATCGGATGATCCTGGAGCGATGGCGTGAAACGCCGCAGCCGGATAGTGGTAATGGAAGCTCCAATCACGCGATTCCGCCGCCCTTTGCACCCCTCGATCGGAAAGCCCGACTGTCCATTCACTCAGGGTAATAAGCCCGAAGAGCGCAGTCTTTTCTACCGCCTTGCGGGCGTAGTAGTCGGATTCACCGGGCACCCCATGAACGTTTTCCGCTCCGATATCCGACATAACATTGCGGAAGAAACCCAGCGTTCCGTTCAACGCCCCGCTGACATCATCTTTCGGAACGTTCAGGCCGGTTTCGCCAAAATCGTTTCCCAAGAGCACCAGTACATTACATCGCCCGCCGTCGTGCTGACCAGTACGCATGTCGTCAAGCAGCTTGGCGTTTCCGCGAAGAATGCCGCCGCGATCACCCGCGTCGCCCATTGTGACAATCGTGAGCGAAGGCGATGGGCTCTGACCGAACGCTGCCGCAGCGCAGAACCAAAACATCGCTCCTG
>PMNP01000091.1 GCA_003161755.1 Ignavibacteriota bacterium
CGAACTCGGGAGCATCCAGCAACACCGCCTCGAAAACAGGTCCCGTATAATAGTCAAGCCCACGCGCAATGCTCAGATCAAGCGACACGTTTTCGTCGGGTATGCCCATGCCGTCAAGCGACGCACAGAGAAATTCCAGCTCGCGAACAGATTCTTCCGAAGATGAGACGTTGACAAACAACGACGAGTATGCGGACAAGACATCTTTTCGTTTTCCATGCGGCAGGGCAATGAATTCTCCNNCGTATGGGGAATTCCAGCAAAGTCCAGCAAACTATTCAGCACTTTCCTGTCGGAGAACCGGATCAGGGCACGATGGAGCCCCAGCGCCTGGAAGGTGTCATAGAGCGCACAGAGGATTTCAACATCTGCCGCGAGGGAGGAAACGCCCACCGCATCAATATCAAACTGAAGAAATTCACGATACCGGCCGGGATCCGGCTTGTCTGCGCGCCAAACAGGCGCCACCTGGTAGCGTCTGAATGGCAGCGGGAGGTCGGGATACTNNAACCTGAGTGCAACCTCTTCCTTTTCCGGATTTTCAAACTCAAAAATCTGCTTTGTGTTTTCTTCACCATACCCCATCAACGTCACGCGATATTCCTGGGCCGGGGTATCCAGCGGCTGAAAGCCGTATCGTTCGTACACTTCGCGGATCGTGGCAATGAGTTTCAGCCGGACATTCATTTGCGCGGGGAGGGTATCTCTGAAGCCGCGCAAGAGTCGTGGCTCGACAATCTTGGTTTCGGACATTTTGGGATAATCCAATGGTGATGGCGAGAGCCGGGAGGGGGTATAGTACCGACGATAGGACTCGAACCTATGACCCCCAGATCCACAATCTGGNNGGCAAAACTGCTGCCAAATATACGCAATTCGGTGAAAAGAGGCAACGATCTCGAGGCAGAGCCTGGTGCAGGCAGCGACCCGACCCTGCCAACACTGATTTCCTCTCACCTGCAAAAGATGTATATTACGCTTGCTATGCTCATCTGGCTGCGACAATCCTGGATCCTCTGGCGCTACATCCTCCGTGCACACGTTGGACCATTCTTCTTCTCCCTGACGACGCTGATGTTTATTTTCCTCCTTCAGTTCGTGATGAAATTCGTGGACCAGCTCGTGGGGAAGGGATTGAGATCCTGGGTGATTGTGCAACTCATCGCCCTCAACCTCGCATGGATGGTCGTGCTGGCCGTCCCGATGTCTGTGTTGGTGGCAACGCTGATGGCGTTCGGGGATATGTCGTCGAAGAACGAGACGACATCGATGAAGGCCTCCGGGATGAGCCTTTACCGGATGATAGTTCCTGTGATTCTCGTGGCATCCCTCCTCTGCATAGGCCTCGTGTATTTCAATAACGACGTTCTGCCCGATGCCAACCACAGTCTGAAGACTCTTACGATCGACATTCGTCACAAGAAGCCCACGCTCTCGCTCGTGAATGGCGTATTCTCCCAAGACCTCCAGGGATATAGCATCCTGGTGCGGCATGCCGTTCCGAATTCCAATGATCTTGAAGGTGTGGTCATTTACGATTACACCAACCCTCTTGAAGGCGATGTCATCACGGCAAAGAGAGGGAGAATCTCTTTCTCCCCCGATTATCGCAAGCTCATTATGGATCTCATGGATGGTGAAATTCACGCCCTCGATTACCAGAAAACACATTCCTACCGTCGAATCCGGTTTGAAAAGCACCGGATTGCCATGGCGGTTGAAGGGTTTGATTTTGAACGCTCCACTGACAATGCCTATTCCCGAGGTGATCGCGAACTCAGCGCATCAATCATGCGTCATCGGGTCGACAGCCTCGACATACAGGCGTCATTGGCCGAGCACGAATACGCCTCAGCGATGCAGCGGCTGGTGGAACGCCGACTGGCTGGAATTCCGGATTCAATCATCAATGGGTTCACGGGTGAGTCGGCCCGTTTCCGCCCTCCTGCCACATTGACGCCCATGGCATCGATTCAACAAACGCAAAACACTATTGTTGTCTATATGATGCGCCTGGAGGATATCGAGCGCCAGGTNNCGCCAGGTGGACCAATATCTGGTGGAGATTGACAAGAAGTACTCCATTCCTGTCGCATGCATCGTGTTTGTGCTTGTCGGTGTTCCGTTGGGGATCATGGCGCGAAAAGGGGGGTTCGGTGTTGCCGCCACGTTGAGCCTCGGGTTCTTCATCCTCTATTGGGCTTGCCTCATCGGCGGCGAGAAACTCGCAGATCGCGACATCGTCCAACCCGCGTTGGGAATGTGGATCGCAAACATCATCATCGGGCTCTTTGGTCTTTACCTTACGATCAGAACAGCCAAGGAGTCGCTTTTGATTGACTGGAATTCCCTGCAGCGGTTCGTCCCGCGGCGTTGGCGCCCGCATATGCCTGATGAAATGCCGGAACCGGAAGCATGAAACTCATCGATCGCTATATTGTCCGCCAGTTCTTTTCCACAGCTCTTTTTTCCCTCTGCGCTGTGCTCGTGGTATTCATCGTCATCGATGCGATGGAAAAACTCGACGACTTTATCGACCATCAGGCGGGGCTGTTGATCATATTTCAATACTATCTATATTTCATCCCCGAGATTATAAAACTCATCACTCCCGTCGCCGTTTTGCTGGGCAGCCTCTTTGTTACCGCGAAGCTCTCCACGCAGAACGAACTCACGGCAATGAAGTCTTGTGGTGTAAGCTTGTACCGGCTGCTGGTCCCCTACGTGTGCGTCGCTTTAGCAGTGAGTATCGCGTTGGTCTATTTCANNTTTCAATGGTTGGGTGGTCCCTTCGGCCAACAAGAAAAAGTTCGCCATCGAACGCACCTATCTCCACAAGGATGTCATCAATGCCTCGGGAGCGAACATCTTCATTCAGGATTCGCCCACCCGGATTCTTTCCATCGGTTACTTTGACGATACCAGGGATATTGCCTCCCGCGTGAGCCTTCAGGATTTTGATCCTGCTGATCCCACACATATTGTGGAGCGGATCGACGCTACAAGTATGGCCTGGGATTCCAGCGCACACCGGTGGAATCTCAGCAGCGGCGTTCATCGATGGTTCGACGGAAATCAGGAGCGTTTGGAAGATTTCGACTTTCAATCTGCGGGCCTCCTCCACTTCGATCCCGAGGATTTAAGGNNGATGAAATGGACTATTACTCGCTGCAGACATTCATCGAGAACCAACGCCGCGCCGGACAGGATGTCGCGCAGTGGCAGGGGGATTTCTACGGGAAGATCTCTTATCCCTTTGCGGCCGTCATTGTCGTGCTTTTTGGAGTGCCGTTCTCATCGGTGAAACGCCGTGGCGGACAGGGGGTTCAACTGGGGATCAGTCTTCTCATCTGCTTCATCTATTTGATTGTCATGAAGGTGTCGGAGGTCTTCGGGTACAACGGCGATGTGAACCCGCTCCTCACGGCGTGGGCGGCAAACATCTTGTTCTTTGGCGGAGCGCTTCTGGTGATGGCGCGCGTGAGGAAGTGAATAACAAGGGAGAAACTAGAGTAGTAAGTAGGGAACAGACAGTAAGCAGTAAACAGAAGACAGTAGACAGAAGACAGAAGACGGAAACCATTTTGCGTGCATGGTCCCGCACTTCGCTGCGGGACCAGGAAAGAACCCTCCACACAATGTGGTGGGTTCTCTCATGAGATAAGCGTCATCAGATATCCAGTCTCAGTTTCACCACAGGAACACGGGTGAACATGTTGCCGTTGGGCACAGTTTGGAATCCCATTTCCGCGTGCAAATGTCTGTTGTACGAGCTGGCGGAAAGCGCTGCGTCAATCGCGCTGGCGATATGGTTGACGATTGCGATGCCAACAAACGTTGTGGCGTGTTCGTAATACGTGTTCGCCTGGCCCCGCTGACCCATGTAATATGTGGACATCGGCGAGATGTTATTGAGGATCGTCTCATAGTCCGATGAAAGACCCTGGTTCGCGTCCTCCCACCCCTGATTAAACTGCGCGTACTTGCCGATCTCTTCGAAGTACTGTTGGTCACCGTGCGGGGGCAGCGTGTGCGAGTAGTACAATACCTGATACACACCCGCAATATCTCGTTCCATCCGATTCAGCTCACTCCAATTGACCTGGTCCCACGGAACCCTCCCTGCAGTCCCCGGGATAATCACTGCATACCCGTCGCGAGCAGCAGATGGAATAAGGTTCGTTTGAGCGTACTGAACATACCGGACGACACTCCAGTGGGCATCAGCGTAATTCTGATAAAAGTCGGTTTGCCTATCCCCCTTCTTGTCATAGGCATAGGCAAAGGCCCATGCCACGACATCGACTGCGAGGAACGCGGCCGACTTCCAGTAACTTTCCGAATAAAATTCTCCCGCACCCGGTATAACTGCGGACATGCCTGCCGCAAGCCAGGGAGACTTATCCCTCGGAGCCGGAACAGCGGTTTCGTCCTGTTGCAGGACGAGCGCTGGGCCTGCTTTCATCTCACGAAACCCGAACATATCAACGGCAAAATTCCCCGTGGTCACGACCTTCGCCGTGTCGCCTGCTTCTGCAGAAGCGCCGGAAACGCAGAACAGGACCAACACGCACCAACATGGAAAACGCATACCGTGCCTCATAGAAATGGAGTCTCGACCGCACACTGCATGTTACTCGACATTAAAATCAAAGAGAACGCCGAGGTAGAACCGCCACTCTTTCCCGTACGTCACTGTTTCATTCTGGAACCGAATGAACTGTGAGAACCTATCCAGTCCATAAGCAGCATTAAAAAAGATCTTGGTGGGAAGCGCGTAGAATGAGTTCGCGTCCAGGCGTACTTCCATGCCAACATCCCGTTTGAAATCCCCAAGTGCAGGCTTGCTTTTCGTCCACGCGTCTCCGATATCCCCGTACACGGATGCGTAGAGGTGTTGGAGATAAATCTGACCGAGTCTGACATCGATATTGCTCATCAGCGGGAAACGATACGTCATCCCCACTGTCGCGAGGGAATTCCCTCCCAGTGAATAGAACGGATAGCCCTTCATACCGATGAGGCCACCTCCGTAAAAATCGAAGAACTCATCGACTGCTTTTCCGAGAATCGTCCCCCCGTGCAGCTCAACGGTCAGGGTATGGCGTGGGAAGAACAGGGGCAGATGTTCCTTCCAATCGAACTCAAGCCTGGTAAAGTTGATCTTATCGTAGACTGGCTGGATTCCTGCATCAGTCACTTCATAGCGTTGGAACCCGGCCGAGTCAGTCGAAGCAAACTTGTTCAGTTCGCGGCTCACCCTCAACGTGATGTTCCTCCCCACCGGGTTAATCTGATCCGTTGAAGAGGGGAGGATCGCGTTCAGGGAATATTTCGCAGATAACGTGTTGCCAATCAGATAAAGATCGCTGCTTGCCGGGACCAGCGAGTTCGTGCGCGTGTTAAGGAAGCTCCCCAAGGCGGAGCTATAGCTGCTGTGGGCGTACTGCGCATCGAGGTAACTTGAGGACGAAATTGGGATTCCGAGAAATCCGAAGTCAAACTCGAAAAGATGGTACGTGACGTCGATCGGGAATGGGGGGCGATCAGCCAGCGACACATACGTGCTGGTCTTTCTGGTCACGTCATATAATTTNNGATGCCCAATTGGTGCAGCAGGGGCACACGCCCATCATAGGAAAATTGCAGGAAAAGGTCCCGTTCGAGCCTTCGATTGATATCCGCTCCTGCAAAAAAACCGGTCCCAGTGATCAAATCCTGCGATGCGAGATAGACACCTGGCTTCACCACGTCCAATCCGTTGCTCGACGTATTGTAATTGTCGATCCGGAGAAGCGGCATTATTGAGACACTGGAAAAAATACCTTTGTACGGGTGCGTTGGAAGCGGAGTGAGATTTGAATCGGCATACGATCGGAGCGCATTCCAATCGAATTGCTTCAACGGGGAAGTCGTGCCGCCGGCGTTTGCCTGCATGNNCTTCATCCACCGTAAGATAGTGATGCGTGCTGTCCTGCAGTTCCACGGCCTTCAGGAGGCGGACGACCTTGTAACCTTTTGAAGTGTAGGTGGAATAGACGACGTCTCCTGCGGCGTTGGAAGTCGGATAGAACGCCCCACCGAGCACATTGGTCATTTCGGAGATTTTCCCGGAGGCAAGATCATAGGAGTACACATTGAAGATTCCCGTCCGAACGGAAGAAAAGAGGATGCGCGAACCGTCTGGTGAAAACGAGCCATCCCTCGAATCATCGGCCCCCTGGATTAAGAATTGCAGATCAGTCCCGTCGGGACGCACCCAGCCGATGTCTCTCCCGTCACGAATGGAATAATCGAACAGAATCCGATCGCCCTTCGGGCTCCATTTAAGGTTGTAGAATTGCTCACCGTGTTCATAGTGGGTGATCTGGTGAAGATCGGTTCCGTCACCCTTCATGACAGCGATGTTTGTCGTGCCATCATGATTGATCACACACGCGAGCTGGGCCCCATCCGGAGATGCCGTGGGACTGGTTGCGCGCTGGGCATGGGTGATTCTGACTTCCTTGTCGTTTACAANNCCGCGAGTGGGCTTGGTATAGTACAGCGCGTTCCCGTCGGGGGACCAGCAGAGCGAGGAGTGGACTCCGGGCTGTACCAAACGTTCTTTTCCCGTCTTCGCGTCGTACAGATACAACGAGGCAAGGCCGAAATAATCAGCACCCTTTGTACTGACGTAGGCAAGCTTTTGACCATCGGGGGAATATGCCGGATAGAGATTGACAAATCCGCTGCCATAGACCGCCCGGCAGCACGCCTCCTGATGTGCACCTGCAAATGATGGAGATGGAGTGAGAAACTTTCCTGTTTGCTCCACACTTCCTTGAGACCCCGCAGATTCCCCTTCTTCCTGAATAAATGACGATCCCTCGCGGAGGTTTGTCTTGACAGGGGCCACACGCGCGGCATAGTCACGTTCCATGTCGCTTCGCCAATCCTCATAGANNTAGAGCCACTCTTCCCCACGGCATCTTTGATCGCTCCATCGATGGAGAAGGAGGTGAGTGAAGCAAGGTTACGGGAAATCTGCTGAAGCTTGTCCTCTCCATACTTCTGCGCGATATACCGGACAAACGCGAACCCGGCATTATACGAGGATTCATTTCCCAGACTTGTTTTGCCGAAGACCCCCATTGATTCCCACGACAACATCGAGCTATCAAGAGCATAGGAGCGGAGAATCATGTCGCGGTGAGAATCCCAAAAATCGTAGCGAAGGTCTGTGCGGTTGTATTGCGCGATGCCTTCTGCAAACCAGACCGGATCGGCAAACCCCGAAATGGGATAGGTGGCGATGACGTTCGGATACCCATACAGAACATCGGGACGCCGTTCGGATTCATACCCCAGCCATTGGAGGTAGACGGCCGGCACGTGGCGTCCGAATTTCAGCGATGTCTGGATCTGCACCACGTGAGTGAACTCATGGGTTACCACATTCCTCAACCAGTTATGCGTTCCCCGGAATTCAAAATCCATGCTGGGCGCGTAGATTTCGATCTTGTTGTCAAAAAAGTACGCGCCGCCGTTGGAAATATCATCGTAATCGATGATGATAAAACTGACTTTGCCTTCGGGCTTGTGGTTGTACAGCGAGGTCACAGGTTCGTAGACATCTTCGGCCACTTGAGCGACAACTCTTGCGGTTCGCTCCGCTCCCTTNNTTCCTTATGAAAGTTCACCGAGAAGTGCTCTGTTTCAATCGTGTTCCACTCGATTCCCGGATGCCGGAACTCGATCTCATCCTGCGCCGCCGCAACGGAAACGAGCGAAGAAAGTGCCAATCCAATACTCAGCATCAGCATAGCACGTACTGCACCAACCATACGAACTCCCTTTACTGAAAGAACCAGAATCGACAGCTTGGACGTCTGCCCTGCCGTGGTTTTACTTCACGACCGCAATCTTAATAATATTTATCGCGCTGCTGGAAGACCCGGAGGCTTCAATCCGGGCAAAATAGATCCCGCTTTGGACTCCAGAAACATCCCAAGGAATCTCATTGTCGAGGCCCCCGACACCCGGTCCGGCAAATTCGGTGACGAGGTCGCCGGCAAGCGTGAAGATCTTCACATGGACGGCGGCAGTTTCGGACAGATAGTAACGGATCATGGTTTTCCCCCCATGAATGGGGTTCGGCCAATTGTAGGCGCGTTCTTTCGGCATAAACCCGCTGGCAATCGGCTGACCGGTCGCAAGGACTGTCGGGTCAAATCCGCTGTGTCCGGCATCGTGCTGATATTGAGGCCAGGGGAGTATCACGGATTCAGGACTCACCGCCGCGCCTGTTGACCACGCATTGATTGATCCATCACCCGCAGATGCCACAGCAAGGGCACGCAGGGTTGAGCCGGTTGTGGTTCCGGGGATCGTAAACAGGGCGAGCGTTTGACTTCCCTGTCCTGCCGCCAGAGGAAAGCCTGTCAACATCACTGCGTGACGGTTCACTGCGGCGACGACTCCGTCGCCCGTGACGACAACGATATCCGCCAATCCGTCTCCGTCGACATCTCCCACGATCGGCGACGAAGCGATCGGTCTCTCCGCACGAATCGTCACCGGAAAGCCGTCGAGCGAAACGCCATTCTTGTTGTACACACACACGCGNNTTCCATCTCCATCGATGTCAGCCCATACAGCAGAGGATGGAATTGTTGAACCCGTGTTAACAGGGAACCCCGACTGGACTACGAGGTTCGTGTCGAGGACAAAGAGCAATCCATCAGTCGTCGCAATGGCAATGCGTGGTCCATTGCCTGTGAGGGCAACCGCACCGGGACCGGCAACCGGATGACCCAATGACATCGAACGATCGGATAATGTCCTGGCGCCATGGGAGGATCTTGAGAATGCAAACACTGAGCCATCCGACGTGACCGCCACGAATGAGCCATGGCCGGGTAGTTTGGATATTCCGATGACAGCGGCTGCCGTGTCATGGTTCACAAGAAATGAATCAACCACTGCACCAGTCCCCGAAATCACCCGAACCCTGCCTCCCGTGTCGCCCACTATCACAAGGGAATCACCGAGGCACGGAACAGTCATGACAGGCTTGTCAAGCGGAACGCGCGCGATGAGATCCAGCAGTCCGTCGGCTGGCGACACATCGTGCGATGCATATAAAAGCAACGCCGACTGTTGACCGCCCACAGTCTGGGAAGGAATCGCGATCACAGTGGTGCCGTTACCATTCAAGTCTCCCACCGCCGCTCCAGCAGTGAATTCCTGATTGGGCGGAGTTTGCGCCACGAGGCCTGATGATACTCCGGAAGCAAGTGCGGACTCCCCAACACTGTTCCATGCAAAGAGCTTTCCCGGCTCAGGCAAAAGCAGGGAATCAGTCTTCTGTTGCGGTGCCACGCGGGTTCCAGCAGCTGCCGCAATGATGGCCCCCGGGGCTGAACCCAGCGGTGCGATCGCGAGAGATAGGCCGGCGAGCACTTGCGTGAGCTGTTTGGGGAACCCTGCCAAAGGCACAATAGTCTGATCACCACGATCCACAATAGCGGTCATATGGGGAGAGCGGCCGCTGAAATCCCGAATCCANNTAATGTGACTGTTTGCACCGCTGTTGCTGCGCGAGTCCGGATAGCTGACCCGCGAGAACTCGTTTTTATAGACCGGCGAAATGTTATTCCCTGCATACCAATAATCCCAGGCAGTGCCGTCTTCGCTCCCGGAACCTGGGGTAAAGAGATCGTCCGTCTGGCCAATGTCTTGCGAGCCATCGGCTTCTTCGAGATCAACACCGCGCCGAGAAGGATCAGCATTCACCGCGTCGGTGGCAAGCCCTTGCGCAATCACAGTCTCGTCGATATGCCAAATCAGCACTCCCCCATCATAGAAGGTACCATCATCTTCTGTTTCTCCGGGAAGACTCCAATCTGGAACAGTCACATCGGTGACAACACCGGCGAGACCCGAGATACTGNNTTTGCATTGAATCCCGCAACATCGCGGGTAAACGTCTGCACACGGCTGACGCCGTTCAACTCCGATGTCACCGTGATGCCAGTCCGGTATGGATCTCTGCTGCGGTTCTCCACCAGAAAATATTCCTGACTGCTGATGGGAACACGATACACCGTATCCGCAAGGCTGACGGCTGGAATCGTGATTGAGTGATTTACACCGGGGGGCACTTCCACGGGAGCGATCCAACCGAGCCAGTATTTCTCCCACGCCGACGGCTCAGGAGGAAATGCTCCGCCAAAACTGAAAATCGCCTGTCCATCCATCAACCCAAATCTTCCAATGCCCGATGCACCAGTCTTTGTGTTGAAGAGATCTGGCAGCCCGAGGAAATTCCCAAATGATGAACAAAGCAACCCGTTAATCCCCAATTCAAGAAAGAAGTCGCCGCCAATGCCGGGAATGGAGCGTGACTCTGTTTCCGGCATGATGATGGAGTTCTTCACAAATGCTCCGCCGTGAACCGGAATGCCCTGATAGCCTGCGCCGAACGCCGTTTGGAAACCTGCTGGACCGATAAAGAGAGAAGGGATATCATTCGGCGTAGGGTCTTCGCCGAGTTGACTCAGGAGGTCCACATCGTGTCCTATACCTGCATGAAAGACCACAAAGCAATCATACGCGTTGAAATCCGGCACAAGGTGAAGGGAATCGGCGGCAGTCCACACATCGCGGGCCAGTTCGATCACCGGAACATTGGAAGTCCCGACTCCAGGTGAGTATCGGGACAAAGGAGACGGAAGCGTGACCACGGAATCGAGCAGCGTGTATGTCACCGCAACCTTTCCTTTGGAAACTCTTGCATAGTAGTGTTCAAGAAAAAGAAGATGTGCACGGAAATACCCGGCATCATGTGGCGGCGCATCGAGCGTGGTATCGGCCGTGGAGGCGCTCAGGACGAAGGTGCCATCGCCGGTAGTGGTTGCGTCATTGTCCTTTTGAAACTGCGCGCGGATTGCAAGGACCTTCACCGTTTCAGGAAACGCCACAGCGATCCTGGGGGCGGTGTGCGCATCGAGCGATGATGCCATGAGTGAGTGATGGGAGCGCTGGCTCACGGCAGCCATTGGGATAAGAAATAGGAGGAGAAGGCAATGTGTTCGCACAGGTGGAATCCCGAGATGATACAACGGAGAAGGCGGTCTCACTCCGGTGAGACCGCCTGCGAATGAGAGGTCCGAACGGACGAACAGAACCGATCGCTACTTCGGTGATTCTGCGTCTGGTCCACCCCAGGCAATAAGAAGCGAGAACCTGATGGTGTCTGACAATGGGACATCCGTTCCCGCTGAAAGATAGCTGAAATCAAACCCATAGATATCGTACCGAATCCCTGCACCGAAGGTCATGAACTTCCGCCCTCCAAAATCTGCACTTTCGTTAAAGTACCCGAGGCGCAGGGCGATCAGGCGCGGGGAGCCGTACCAGTATTCCGCACCTCCACTTACGACCACTTTCCGAAGTCCATGGTCTCCCCATGCAGTGATGAGGGACTTCGGCAGCGCATCCGACGTACCATCATCGTGGCGGCGCACCAGCAACCGGCTGAAGTCGAGCGTCCANNCCGGCTGAAGTCGAGCGTTGCCGTCATGGAATTAAATTCATCTTCAAAAATCTTGTATCCAAAACCCAGCCGGAGCATGGTAGGGAGAGGATCAGCCTGAGCAGCATCCACATACGTGACCTTTGGTCCGAGATTCGACAGGTTAATGCCGATGCTTAATTGCTTTCCGATATCGCCGATGAAGGGAATATCAAGCGTGTCCGGTCTCCACATCATGGCAAAGTCAACACTCACCGTCGACGCAATACCATTGCCCACTTCTCCAGCCGTGCCGAAAGGCGACAATGCACTATGGATAAACCTAAGATTCATGCCGATGCCGAGATCGTTGAACGCCTTGGTGGAATACCCAAGAGTAACCGCATATTCGTATGATTTGAAGGTGCCCAGGCTATTGGCATTTTGATCGGTACGCTCAAATTCACCAAGGTTTAGGTAGGTCACGCTCGCGCCGATTGTCCCGCCAATAGCATCGACCCTTTGCCGATAGTTAAGGTATTCATAGAAGAGATCCGGCAGATTAAACTGGGGAAGCCAGTTTGCGTGTGTAAGGCTGATCTCATGCCCATCCATGAACGCCAGAGCACCGGGGTTCCAATAGATTGCGGAAACATCATCGACGCTCCCGGTTCCGCTTTCACCAATCCCCGCCGCACGCGAATTGGGGGCGATTTCCAGGAAGGGAACCGCCGCCTCGCCTTGTGCAGCCGCAATAGACGGGAACGCAAGAATCACCAACATGATCACGACGACGGCGATCCCTGCTCTACCGTTCAGACACCTTTTCATGACTCCTCCAATAGGATACTCTTAAGAATCTGTTGTTATGATAAATCTGCTATTTGGCTACGGCAAGCTTTCCCAATGCCTCACTGGAGAAACGCCCATCAGTTGTTGATGCCGATACTTTATAAAGATAGACACCGTTTGCGATGATGTCCCCGTCCCGATCACGCCCGTCCCAGGGAACAATGATAAAGGGCTCGCTGCTGACCGTTTCCAATGTCTGAATCATCCTCCCGGCCAGGGTATAGATGCGGATGCGAACATTGATGGGGACTTGTTGGTTTTGATGGAAGGTGAACCGTGTCCCGCTGTTGCCGAACGGATTCGGGTAGTTGAGAACATCGGCTATCGTGAGCGCACTGTTGTCAGGAGCAACCGTGAATGCCGCCTCAACACTGCTGGAGTTATTGTAGGAGTCCCATGCACGCACCTTGATCTTGTGCGCTCCGGCGGCAAGAGAAATGCCAACGGCCCCCAGCGGATATTGTATCGTCCCCTGCTGGTAATTGTCAGGAAGGCTCGTGTAGTTCGACGTCAAATCAATGCTCTGGCGGCTGTCATCCAGCCACGATTCGATCCGATGACCAATGCCAGCGGTTGATGTGTTGATCCCGCTCGAATCTGCCAGATCCACGAGGATGGTCGGCTGCGTGCCGACCAGATCCCCCGACCGGAACGAGCGGGAGTTCAGATACAAGGCAATATGCGGACCNNGAGGTGTCTGTACCGCTGACAACAACGCGATTGGTATATCCCTCACCGTCGCGACTTTGATCATGGAAGTAGGTCACAAGCCTCCCCCGTCCGGTGGAATCGGCGTAGGTGATATCTTTCGGCACCACAAACGTCGATCGAAAGCGACCCTGCGAAACGGTATTCTCGCCGCGGAAGATGATTCCACCCATGAGCTGGTAACTCAAGTTATTGCCGGGAATGATATTTACAATCGTACGGGCGGTGGTGGCATCATTGACTGTCAACTCCATCGTTCCGTTGAACGAGGGGTCGATCGCGTTATTCTGGTCTTTAATTGAGCCAGAGATGGTGACATGAGACAATGACTTGATCTGGATGGGCTTCGTGCCACCCGTCGCAACCGCTGTGCCGTTGATGCTGTCAATGGCCGCATAGCCCGAGGGAAATTGGAGCCGCATTGTCGGGNNTACGGCCTTAAAACCATAGAGCGCAGTGGCTGGCCTGTCCACGATGAGCCGTCCAAATGCGTCACGAAGAAACATCTGGTCAAAGGTTCCCACGTTAAGTGCGGCGTTATTATAAGCATACACCGCACGGGTTGAAGCAATGGCCCCTATCGCACCACCGTCCGGTTTGTTCAGAAGCACCACGCTCCCCGTGGTAATCCTCGGGTCATCATATTGCGAGAAGTTGCAGGCTGCGAGAATGAAAAGTGCGAAGCGGTTATTGTTCACTAATTGTGGAATGCTGGTCTGCACATTAAAGACGTTTTCGTGGGTCAGCTGTGAAGGATTTCCATGACCGGCAAAATTGAAGATGAGACAGCCTTGGTTGATATGNNATGACAACGGGATACTCGGCACAAAAAATCTTCTGCTTTTCAATTTCATCCGGCGTGTGGTTGGTGCTCAGGTTCTCAATTTGCTGGCTGTGCACTTCCTCTGAGGAACTATAACCCGTTTCCGGTGTCCAGGCATCATCTGCCACAAAGAGAGTGCGCATCCGCCAGTTATCCCGGACAGAGGATTCCTCGTAGCGCTTCAGCTTGTCCACGACAATGTTTGCTTCTGCCAGTGAGCGCGAGGGAATTCTCCCCACCACCATTGAAGGTGCCGTGCCAAACCCAAATTCCACAAAGAAATCGTCCGTACAGTAGCTGTAGACTTCATCAATCGAGTTGGCAGTTTGCCACGTCGGCACAAAGCTCGACACACTGCCCAGGATCCCTTTGTAGTCGTAAGAAGCGCTGCCGAAAAAGAGGACAAATTCCGGTCTCGTTGCCCAGTTGTTGTACGCATAATCGAGATAGTCACGGATGGCCGTGATGTCGGGAAGGCCGCCGCCAAATTCGTTGTAAACCTGGTTGACATTGACCACAACGGTCTTCAAGCCACCGTGCGCCGCTTGTGATCGATAGGCTGCCAACGCAGTAGCCGCAGGAAGAAAATCGGGAGACGTCACGATGACAAAATCAGCCCCATCCGGATTGCCCCCTCTCAGATCTTCATTACCCATAGATGTCAGCGTGGCAGGGACTTGCCATGCGGCAGGCGACGCAGCAACGTACTCGCTCGGGTTGCCAGCTGTGGCTCCCGCCCTGAACACCGGTGTTGTCCCGCCACTGCTTCCTCCAATGATGGCGACGGTGCTCGGAGAGCTGACGTTGAAAATCCATGGCGTGTTCGAGAACTGGCCCAGATGGTACTCGATTAATGCACTGGTATCCGGGGACCAGAACCGCAAATAGTCGCTCACCGGGTCGAAGTACCTGGGATATTGGATCTCCACCCAGTCAATATAGCCAACCGCCCCGATGCTTCCGCTCGACATCGAGAAACTGAGTTGGCTCGTGTTCCCCGACAATGCCGAAGGACCNNTTCCTTGTTGGGCCTGCGTAAGATCTCCCGAACTGACCGCCCCCATCGTGTGGAATCCAATAATGTGTGTTCCCTCTCGAACGGTCATCGATAGTCCGCTCGGAGAGTTACCCAACAAGGTGTAAAAATAATTGATCGTCCCCGACCCGACGAGTCCGGGAAGGATCCGGACGTACGGATAGGTGGGATTCTGTCCGTCAAGGGCTCTTGCGTACCAATCCTTGCCAGAGTTGATTGAGGGGAGCTTCAGGTTTTCTTCTTCAATGGCAAGGCAATCTCTGAACCAGGCAGGAGCCACAGTCGTTGGCGTGGGATCGGAGTTCTGCGTCGTCATCCGTTTGGCCCCCGTTGCCCCACCCACATTGAGCCAGTAGTAATTTGTCTCCGTGTAATGGTTGATATAATGTTGGAGCCGTTTCGTTGAAGAATTATATCTCACCCCCCGCACGCTCTTCCCATAGAAGAGTACAAAATCGCCGGCGTCGAAATGTCCATCAGCCTCCCCTTCCACATAGATGGCATTCTCCACCAGATCCACAGGCCGAGCCGCGTTGACATCCTCAGAAAGCTCCTGTCCGCCATTGCCATACACGCGAATCGTTCGTGGGTCAAGCGTCGTCACATCGATCCCTGCTGATGCCAGCGTTGTACGGTCCAGCTTGTAGATGCCGTCGACCGTGATGGGAATCCGGTACCAAGCCCCGCTCCTCAACACGCTCGAGCTCACCACTCCAACTCCGCTCAACCGGTTTGACGGTATGGCCTGAGAAGATGCGCCGTTTGCTTGAAGCAACCCATTGACAGGGACGTTGGAGAGAATTCCCCCTCGCGATTGGAGACCGGCCGTGGCTGGAGCACCGTACGTCACCCCTACAGCAATGCGCGTGTAACGCCGGAGCGTATGCGTTGCGGGATTATATTGAATGGGATACACAGTGATCGTCCCCAGATTGCTCTCGCGAACCCGCTGCACCGCCGAAAGCGTCACCGGAGCCTCCGGAATAAACCCTGCATGCCTGTAGAGGACAGGCTCGGGAGTATAGCCGGACACTTCAAACATCCCATTCTTGAGACTCATCGTTGGCACTGGAGCAAGAAGAACCGAAGGGATGTCCTGATAGTCGGCACTCATGACCTGAACCCTGTTCCCCTGAACGGTGGGGAAACTCACCGCAAATTTGCGACAGCGAACGTCTGGGGTGCCCGCAACACTGAGTGAATCCGACAAACCTGACTGGTCAAAATCATACTGGACGAAGCTCTTCCCTTGAGAAGTGACCTGCTGCACCGGAGCATACCGGGGACGGTACTCGAACACCACCGAGCGCGCATCTGCGTGGGTCACCACCAGATCAGACTTCTGCACGCCTGGTTTCTGACTCCCCACCGGTGCGGCAATTGCCGTGGCAACGATCAACACCGACACGGCTCCCGGTAGAAATGCAACGGCATTATGGAGGCTGCGATGCAACATACACACTCGTCCTATGCTTCCCTCACAGAAAAAACGGAAACGCCGAACGTTAAGCGGCTCTTAACATTCGGCGACACAGAATACCGAAGCCTCTTGCCGCCAATGAAATATGATCAAAAGTTTTCACGGAGANNCTCCTAACGCCACAGAGTACACTCTTGTTGTGCTCGGACTCCAAAACCTTTGATCAAAAATATCGCTAGGCAATGCTCCGGCTGAACGATAGATGAATGAGAAAATATAGAGAACAAAGCCTTCATTGTCAAGGTCATCTCACCTTCCGCTTACGTTGATTCTCTGCACGAAAAGTGTTAGATTTTGAGTACGCTAACGATGTGATTTCCCCTAGACATAGGTTGGTATGCCGAAACCGCTGAATATCCTCTTCGTCTCCAGCGAAGTCGAGCCCTTTGCGAAGACAGGAGGATTGGCTGACGTTTCCGGCGCTCTCCCTCAGACCATCAAGGAAATGGACCACGAAATCCGCGTCATGATGCCTCGTTATGGGAGCATCAATGAGCGGAAATCCCGGCTCCATGAAATGATCCGACTGAAGGACGTGGAGATTCCGGTTGGGGCCCGATCATTTCCGGCAAGCGTAAAGTCATCATTTATCACCAATAATCATACAAAGGTTCAAGTTTACTTTTTGGACAACCCCGATTTGTTCGGCCGGCAGGGGCTTTACGTTGATCCGGCGAGCAAAAAGGACTATAGTGACAATGATGACCGGTTTATCTTCTTCGCACGCGGTGTCCTTGAGGTGCTGAAGAGACTTGGTTGGCAACCCGACGTCATCCATTGCAACGACTGGCAGACCGGCCTTATCCCCGCATATTTGAAAACACTCTACGCGGACGACCCTTTCTATCGTGACACACGATCAGTGTTTACGATTCACAACATGGCGTACCAAGGAGTCTTTCCAAAGTCGGTTTTTGCAAAGACGCTTCTGCCACAAGAGCTATTCTCTATCGAAGGGGTTGAAGCGTACGGGAACCTCAACTGCCTGAAGGCGGGACTGATGTTTGCTGATGCCATCACCACGGTAAGCGAAAAGTACGCGGAAGAAATCCGCTCTTCAGAGGAATATGGATGTGGTCTTCAGGGTGTCCTCAAGAAACGGAAGGATATCCTCTTCGGCATCGTCAACGGCATTGATTATACTGCCTGGGATC
>PMNP01000336.1 GCA_003161755.1 Ignavibacteriota bacterium
GGCGTCCCACACCACTTCGTGGAGACCGGGCTGGATTTCCTGATTTACAAGCGATCGTATTCTGACACCCAAAATATTGAATATCTCAATTACCACATTTTGAGAATTTGCCGTTTGATAGACAATCCTTGTGGAAGGATTAAACGGATTCGGATANNTGGTGAATTCAATTTTCTCCAGCAAAGCAGTATTTGAGACGGTCAACCTGCCCGAGATATCACTGCTCAAAATGCCGGTCGGGTTGACTATTGCCACCCGGAAGTGTCTGCTATCCAGGCGATTAACAGCACTGAGATATCCAGAGGGTAATCCTGCAAATGTGATCGCACTCGCATTATCGACTCCATCATCCAGCGTCAAGTCCATGCTGAGCGATATTGCTGAATGTTGTTTGTCGACGCCAGCAAAAGTGAATTGCAACGAGGAAAGATCGCCATCATGATGAACTTGCGACATGATCGGATTCAATTGAACCAAAGGTGAGGTCGATGTCGTGTCGTCGCCGTCGCCAAAGCACGACGAAACATCTTTCGGCATTGGGAGTCCCAAGACATGGCGCAGAATAAGAGCAGCATCATAGGCCTCAATTTTTCCATTCAAATCTACGTCAGCATTTACCTTTCCAATGCTTGTGAGTGGTGGCGGAGGAGACGGCAGCGGACCAATAGCTTCTCTCAAAACCAATGCCGCATCGTAGGCCTGGACCAAACCGTTCACATCGGCATCTCCGCATACTTTTTCGATAATAGAGACCCCACCATCTGTGGTCACAACCGAAGGGGTTCCATTGTTGAACAAGAAGTCGGAGAATTGAAGGCTTGATCGTTTGCCGCTGTCAGCTTGCTGAATAATCGAAAATCTCAGCCTTAGTAACACACCATCACCCTGGAGTGGCGTCGGCCCATAAGCAGCTATCATAATTTGATTGGGCCCTATTGCGTTTTGCATAACGGTCCACCCTGAGGCGCTGAGGGTTGTTCCTTCTACCCCGAGTGCCGAATCGGCGACAAGAATGCTATCCGGGGTATTAAACTTTACAACAAACTGACACGACAAGATGCCCTTTCCTGCAATGCCGGTTGCAGTGATTGGGATCTCCACAGGTGAACCTGCCGCCGCATTTACGATCGGTAATGCGACGCTGGACTGATTTGGCTCCGTTACTTCTGTTGACCTAAATACACCTGCACCGTTCGTTCCGACAAAGACGAAGCCGCTCGGGTGACGATGAATTGGTATCGTGCGTGTGGTTGTTAACCCACTATTCATTACCTGCCATGAATCTCCCCCGTTTGTTGAGATGAGAATTCCGACATCTTCACCATCCCTTGCATAAAAAACATCCCCACGGTCATTGAAGGTCATCGCAGCCGTATAGCCACTCCAACGTACTGGAGTGTAGAGGTTATTCCAACTAACTCCGTGGTCCGGGGACCGAAGTATTCCCGACCATGGAGTGCCGGCATAATACGATCCATCCGGGTGAATGCCCATTAATCCGATCGTGTCTGACATTGAAATGGAACTCCAGGAATCTCCATGATCCGGAGATCTATAGAGCGTATACATTCCAGAAACATGCGAATCCTGTGCAACAATCGTATTTGCACTATCAAGGTAAACCGTGCCAAACGATCCCGAGCGCCTCAGAGCCCAACTATCTCCATTGTTGGTAGATGCAAATAATCCGCCCTGAGTCGCTACCCACACAAAACCCTGCTTGTCAACTAAGCTTCCACGAACACTAAAGTCAGTCAATCCCGAATTTATTTGCTGCCATGTCGTCCCATGATCAGTCGATCGAAACATTCCTCGTAAGTAGACGCTGGCAAAAACATCAGATTGGGCATTGACAGAAAGTCCAAGAATGGGATTGGTGTTTGGTATGGCCCCACACTGTGACCAAGTATTTCCCAGGTCGGTCGTCTTCCATATCGTGCCATCTGTCCAAGTGCCCGCAAACAACGTTCCGCTTTTGTCGACAACCAGCGTACGGACGGCATAACCGCTTCCAGGACCGTTCGTCGGAGTCCAATAATTTTCCTGAGAGTATATCTCCTGCTTTGCCATAATCACCAGGAGCAACGCACAAAGAATCCATTTGACTTTCATCTTTGCCTCCGCAGAAGGAATACGTCTTGATTTGCCTCAAGACTCGCCATCATGAAAATATTAGAGACACAAACCAACGACTGTTGGTGTTTCACAAGGGGATGACATAGACGACAAGGTGCCGATTTCTGTGGAACCTTAAAGACAGGTTGATCGGCAGGAGTGCGTGGGGAATATACTGTTTTCACATTTCGCGATCAACTGCGTGACTCAGGCAGGGGAACTTAGGCCATTCTCGAGCAAGTGGAGCCCTCCGTCATCGAAAAACCTGTCAATTTGAAGACATTGTGCTTGCCCCGATCCAAATCATGTACACCCCAAACCCTACAAGAAGGATAATTGAGACACCAATCAACGCCCTGCTCACTACAGGTGCCTGTGTCGCAGCCCGCACAAACAAATAGACAATCGCCATCTCAACGGCAATCATGGTTGCATAAAAACCTGCGATGAGCCCCACCCCAGACATCGGCGCCTGGTTCCACGCCTGAATGAGCAGCGGTCCCATTACAAGGCTCCAACCCAAGTAAGGAGCAGGATTAAGAAGGTTTACCAGTGCAGCTTTGATAATGGTTCGATGTGTGGTCGCTGACGTGGGCTTTTCATGTTGACGCTTCCCCTTCCAGGAACCCCAGGCATTGTAGGCAAGATACAATACAAAAATCCCCCCAATCAGTTGAAGCGCATGCTCAAACCAGAGCGGCACATGAGTGAGAAAGAGCAAAACTGCGACGATAATCGGACCGTCACTGAGCAGCGGCGCACACGTTGCCGGAAGGACCCGGCGCCAACCGTGAAGGAGACCCTGAGAAACAATATACGTCTGGAANNCGCTGAACCGCCGAGGCGAAACCATATGCCGCCCCGAGGATGAGATACGTAATCATCGCCCTCTCCTCTCAGAATAGCCAAGCGATGTCACCATCACACACCCCTTCCTCATATTCTTGAATCTCGCACACAATCTCCTTACCCTTTCATTATGAGAAAAGCGTTTGATCCAGCTCTGGTTGCAACGGTAATCATCGGAGTTCTTTCTTTCTTCAAAACACCCTCCCTCATCGCAGAGAATCTCGCCGATAAGATTCCCCATGTAATTCTTGCGTGGAATGCGTCAGCCACAGGAGCCGACTCCGTCGATCAAAATAGTTTTGATTCTGCGCTCCGCGTCTTGGGCCTTCAGCCTGTTCAAGTATCCACGAGCTCACTTGACACGATTTCCCTGAAACCAGGATCCATTCTCGTTGTCCCCGCTGCCTCAGCCCGCCACCTGCGCACCCGGGCAACCGCGAATGTTCTGCGAAATATCTCTCACGGCGCAAATCTCATCCTTGACGGAAAGAGCTCACTCACCAATGCGCTCGGTTTCCGATGGGGTGCGACGAGAAATATTTCTCGGTTGCACGATCGATTTAGACCCGATGTGGAATTGCGTTGGTCCGATAAACCCGCAGTCCCCAGTATTTCGCGATACTCCCCTGCAACCACTTCTGTATTGGTTGCAAGCGTACCCGACAGCATCCCGCTCGTCCTCCTCACCCATAAAGGACGGGGACGATGCCTGACATTCGTTCCATTGTTTGATCCGTTGTCTGGCGACGGTTATTCGAGGTTCCCAACTTTTCCAGACCTCGTCGCCCAGGCTTTGGACCTACATTCTCCGTTCACTAGAAATTGCATTGAGGTCTATTTTGATCCTGGCTATCGCGGACGGGAAACTCCCGAGGAACTTGCGGACCTCTGGAGACTGCGGGGAATTCGGACCGTGCATATCGCTGCCTGGTACAATCGCACCACTCCCCCGTATCAATACGCCCGATTGCTCAATGCGCTGCATTCCCGCGGAATGCTTGGGTATGCCTGGCTTCAGTGGCCATATATCGGCCGGGAATTCTGGGACCGTTTCCCCGAATGGCGGGAGAAAAATGCCTTGCTCCAGGACGCGCACATCGATTTCTTGTACCTGATGGATCTTCAGAATCCAAACTGCTTTCAGGAGGCAACGCGTTCTCTTGCCTCATTGCTGGAACAGGATTGGGATGGAGTCGACCTNNAGGCGTTGCAGAAGCGCTGGAAGGACCCGCGCAACCTGCGTTCTTTACCGGATTCTCCGATGTTTCACGTTCTGCGTTTCACTCTTTGAAGGGTTTTGATCCGATAGAGTTGTTTGATTCAACCTCTCACCACTTTTGGCGCCAGGATAGCATTGGACTCGACGCCTTTTACGATTTCAGAATGGGTGTTAGCTCACGGCTGCTCGGCACGATCATGCAGTTGCTCGATAGCCTTAAAACCATCGGAAAGCGTGGATGGAATCTCACGCTGACAATTCTCGACAACGTACCGCATCCAGAGACATACAAACTGTTGGCCACAGATCAAGCATCGGATCTTTCACTTGTCAGGCATTTCGGATTCACACTCCAGGTGGAGGACCTTGCAAGCGAATGGACACGCCCGCCAAACCGCTATTCAGAAATGGGCTCCAGGTACAGGAAGATTGTCGGTGCTATACCGTTTGCGATCGATATCAATGTCGTTCCCGTTCACCCCTCTGATCAATACGGATTCGCGTCCGATCAGCCTGTTGGACTCGAATTGGCGCATCAGTGGAAAGCGGCAGAATCGATGACCCCCCAAGTATGTTTCTATTGCGAATCGAGCATCTTCGATGCCGACTGGGAATTCCTTCCAAAAACGTTTGCCTCTGAAGCAACGACCTCTTCCTTGGGCAACACTCTGCGAGTGACCACTCCTCACACTATAAGACTGGCGATCCCACAGATTGCCGGCACAGTAGTGATCGATGGAACGCCTTGGCTTGCCACCGGCCCTGGATTTGTCATCATTCCGTCCGGTGATCATCGCGTGACCATCTCCTCTCACCGCTTCGAGGCGAGAGAATTTCCTCGCCTCCTCAATATTTCTCACGACCTGTTGAACTGCTCTGCACAGGGCGACACACTGGTGGTTGAATATGCCGCAACATCCCGTTGCGCCGTTACGTTCTCAGAAAATCTCTCAGAGACGTTTGTTGACGGAGTCAGACTAACGCTCCCGCAATTTCATGGTGTGGAGGGTGAGGTGCTGCTCGCGCCACGGGGAACTCATCGACTCTCCGTCTTGGCCAGGCAGCACAGGTAGCGCATCAGTCTTCTTCAAGCAATGTTGCTCTCAACGGGCCGTATTCTGCATCTTTGTTCGATAATACTCCTGCAGTACATAGAATGCTTTTTTCTTTTCCCCCTTGTCGGAAATCAGTCCTTTCCGGTTATGGAAGTCCTGAATCCCCGGAAGCTGCCTTCGCGGCGATCGAAAATCCATCAGGATCCACGGGCTCATTCCGCGAAGGAATGGAATACGAGAGAGCATTGCAACCTGATGCCGATAAAAACTCTCTTGAAATTCCTCACTCCAGATTGTCAGAGAATCTGCATGATACCCTGAGAGCGCTTCTCCGCCCAATTCGCTCATAATCACCGGCTTTTGATACACGGTCGACCAGGACATGGAATCCGCCTTCGCGGGCAGGCCATCGTACCAACCGATATATTCATTGCATCCAAGAACGTCGACAAATTCTCCCAGCGGATCATCGATGGCCTGCATGTGCGGATCAGCATAGTGCCGTTCCATGGCTGCGGTCAACAGGCGTGTCGAGTCAGCCGCTCGGGCCTGCTTNNCGGCACGGGCCTGTTGAAGCAGACCTTTCAGGAAATGGAGCCGCGGCTCAGTCAGAGGTGTTTCGTTGGAAACGGACCAGAACGCAATGCACGCACGATTCTTGTCGCGCGTCATGGATTCCGCGAGCTGCCGTGAAGCATTTTGGTACGTGGATTCATTATCCCAGCGAATGGTCCAATATACCGGTATCTCCGACCAGACAAGAAGACCGAGACTGTCGGCGACATCAATCATCTGTTCGTTATGGGGATAGTGCGCCAAGCGGACAAAGTTGCAGCCAAGTTCCTTCGCCCACCCGAGCAGCGTAAGCGCATCGTCCCTGCTGAAGGCACGTCCCGATCGGTATGGCG
>PMNP01000276.1 GCA_003161755.1 Ignavibacteriota bacterium
CCTTACCACGAGATCCCGCAGATCACCGGGGGGCATCGTCTTTAGTAGGGCAGATTCGAGGAGATCGAAACCGGAGTTCACCCAGCCGGTGGGAATCGCGGACCAGGTAAAAATGGATTGGAAGAGGATTGCCATGACAGCAAGAAAGACGATGAGCCCCCAGAAGCGGTGTGTGACCACCCGATCAATGCGATCGCTGAAGGTGGCNNACTTTCAGATCCCATCAGCGTTGTTGCTTCCTCAAATGCCTGGGGCCCCGTGATCTTATGATACGTGCCGAGGAGTGTGACGAGTTCTTTGCACTCGCGTTCCACGGGCTCAGGAAGCTGCCACAACCGCGCGTTCGATGAAGGGCGGCGGGTAAGAGCTATGGCGTGCTTCAAAGCCTCAATGCCGGTCTGCTTGTTGGCAATGGTCTCCACAACCGGGACACCCAGCTCTTGGGCAAGGCAGCCGGCATCGATGCGAATGCCGTTTCGCCCCGCTGCATCGACCATGTTCAATGCGATTACCAAAGGGAGCTGCCGGTCGATCACCTGGCTTACCAGATAGAGACTTCTCTCCACATGTCCTGCATCGACGACACATACCACGAGATCGGGAATGGGGGAATGATCAACCCGTCCTGTGAGAACGTCGACGGTGATCTGCTCGTCAGGAGAACCGGGAAGGAAACTATACGTTCCCGGCAGATCCAGTACAGTGCATTCCTCGGAATTAATTGTCAGCCGGCCTTCTTTCTTTTCCACCGTGACGCCGGGATAATTGCCGACTTTTTGCCGCAGACCTGTGAGAGCATTGAACAGCGTTGTCTTTCCCGAGTTGGGATTACCGATCAGCGCGACGGTCCTGCGGTGTGAATCCGGTATGGATCCCGCTCTGCGTCGGCGGCGAAGAGTATGATATGTCAGCGTTGGGAAAATCATGCCGCGCTTGCCTCATTGATGAGGGAAACCAGAATGGATCGGGCAAGCGTGTTATCCAGGCCAATCCGCATATTGCGAACTTCGCAAATCATGTTGCCGTTGCCTCTTAAGATGCACCGTATCACTGCCTCTTCGCAAATACCGAGTTCGCGCAGCCTTCGCGCGATTTCCGGCCGTGGGTGTTGGATGAGGCGCACCCGCGCCCGATATCCGGGCGGAATCTCGGCAAGGCTGGAGAGAGTTTCAGAACCGATCATCGTCATTCTTTCTTTTTGCATTTGGCGCACAACCCGAAGATTTGGACCGTGGAACTCTGAGGAGAGAAATTCTTTTCCGTGCATACGTCGTTCTGCAGCCGTTCGAGACGTTCGTTGACGAATTCGATGATGTCACCGCATCCCAGGCATATGAGATGATGGTGATGAGGACGTCCCAGTGATCGTTCATACCGTGAACTGTTTTCCGTGAAGCGGTATTTGGAAACCAAGCCGCAGTTTTGCAGGAGATCCAGTGAATTGTAGACAGTGGCGCGGGAGATCTTTACGCCATTGGAGATGAGTCGGTAGTAGAGACCCTCAGCGTCGAAGTGCCCTTGGGTTTTCATGACTTCATCGAGAACGGCAAACCGTTCTGAAGTAGCTCGTCTGTTCCCGCTGCTTTTCAGAAACTTCGAGAGGATGTCATGGGCTGCTTCGGGGTTCATCGGATACCTTATTTAGATTTGGTCTAAATCAATATAACTCCCTCATGGGTCGTAGTCAAGGGAAAATCATCCGATGGGCAAACTCTATGAAGTAAGTTCACCTAAGTGGCAGGATTTATCCTTCGAAATTCGTGAAATTCGCTTGCTTTTCTGTTCGAATTTCGCATACTTTGTCAGGCGAGGATCTGAGGAATGTGCGCTGGAGCAACCGCGAATCCTGCGTCGTATTCGAAGAAGAAGCGAAGGAGAGCGGAAACAAGCAATTCTCTCGTGTCTCGAATTGCCATTCCAGACGGGATTCCGGCAAAATCAACGTGCCATTGATGTTGGGATGGGATTCGAGCGAAACCAACTCAAGAGCGTCAGGTAACACATAGTTGAGGTCTGAACCGTTCACACAACACGCAGGAGGTCGCGATGAATCGATTGCAGGAGCTTAGAGACCTGCTAGGGACGTTCGAGAAGGACTTTGTCAAGTTCTACGAAAAAGGGAACAAGTCCGCCGGTACCCGCGTCCGCAAACACATGAATGAGCTGAAGAAAAAGGCTCAGGAGATTCGCAAGGAGATTCAGGAGATCAAGGCAAAGACCGGTGGAGAGGAAGAAAAGCCGGGATCCGACGAGTAGTCCACACTGCTGAAGAATTTGGTGATAGTTGATGCGCGGTTCCATTCCCGTTGAGGTGGGGGCCGCGCATCATTGTTTTTTCCCTTGTTCCTTAGTATCCTTCTCATCACTCGATAGTCGAACGCACGACGATGGCGCCACTGAAATCCCAGATGATTATCCGTGAGAATATGAAGGATACCGAACGACGGATGGGAAGGGCTTCCATCGCCACGTGGGTGATCGGCCTTGCGGTGTTCTGTGTGGTGTTTCTGGTTTTCCTCCCCGCAATTCACAATGAGTTTGTCAATTTCGATGATGGAGCGTATGTCGTCGATAACCCCTTGNNTCAACACGCTGTTCAAGATCTTCTCTGATGCATACTATTACGCGTATATTCCTATCACGCTTCTCTCCCATGCGATTGATTGGCAGATATGGGGGACGTATCCTTCCGGGCATCATATCACCAGCGTGGTGATTCATGCGGTGAACGCCGTTCTTCTTTTCCTTTTGTCCCTGGCGTTCATGAAGAAGCGCGCGAATCCATTGCAGCAACACCAAGCGGAACAAACAGTCCCGGGAGAAATCCTCTTCGGTGCATCATGTGCTGCCCTGTTTTTTGCTCTTCATCCTTTGCGGGCAGAGTCTGTCGACTGGGTATCTGACCGGAAGGACATCCTGGCAGCATTCTTCCTCCTCTCGGGCTGTCTGATGTACGTCAGGCTTATCCGTATACGCGGACTGGATCTTCGACCCGGGCATGTGTTGGTGCTCACGATAACAGGATTGCTTGCTGCCACAAGCAAGAATTTTGCCGTCGCATATCCACTACTTCTTCTTTTATGTGACGTGGTCGTTCTCGATGCTTTTGATCGAAGAACGATTGTCAAGATGGTAAGACAAAAGCTCCCGATGTTCGCTGTCTCTCTTCTTGTAGGGCTCGCAGCGCTGCATGCTGCTCCCTCTGAAGGCATACCCGAGGCGATCTCGACACTGGATCCAATGTACCGTGTTCTTCTTCCGTTTTATTCGATGGTCTTTTATGCCGTGAAGACGCTGGTGCCGACACACTTGGTCGTTATCTATGTAACTCCCACACACGAGATGATACTCGCCGGATCAGCTGGGTGCGCACTGCTTCTATCAAGCTGTGTCGTCGCTGTCAGACGAAAGTGGCGTCCCTGGTGGGCCGCCTGGACAGCCTACGCACTTCTCGTTGCGCCAACGATAGGAGGAATTGCCACAGGAGGGCAGCTTTGGGCCGACCGCTATTCCTATCTGGCGACGCCTCCCCTGTTCCTCATGGTGGGGGTTGGGGTGGCACGCCTGCTCTCTCAGAACATGTGGATGACACTACGCTGGTCTGTGGTGGCAGCGTGTTGTGTGATCCTTGGATTGCTGACACTCCTCACCATCACACAAAACAGCTACTGGCGCACATCCGAATCTCTCTGGGAGCATCAATTTTCTGAAGGTGCAGTCCATTCTGCCGCATTGAACAACCTGGGTCTTGTACGGATTTCCCAAGGGAGGAAGATCGAAGCGAGGGAGATGTTCCTCAAGGCGATCCAGATCAATTCGCATGCAATTGAGTCGGCCACCAACCTGGCCGATGCCTGCAGCAGTCATGAAGATTCTTTGCAGACGTTCGCCTTGTATCAGAACTCACNNATCCCAACCGGGAAACCAGAAGATAGAGACGGCAATGGCAGGCCTCTTTCTTGGGTTCGGTCAGAAGGATTCCGCCATTGCCCTGTATCGCCAGGCTCTTGCCCTGGATTCGATGTATGTTCCGGCCATCAATGGTCTTGCAATGCTCTATTTTGAGTCCGGGGAGAAGGATAGTGCGAGAGTTCTGCTGGCCAGGGGACTGCGCGCCTCGCCGGGTTGTGCCCGACTCTACTTCAACCTTGGAGTATATTTTGGTGATGCCGGCAGGGATGATCTTGCGTTGCTGTTTCTGCAAAGGTCTGCCCGCCTTGGCGATACCCGCGCCAGGGAAGAACTCTCCAAACGGGGATATTCATGGTAAACGAGCCCCCGTCGCTAGAAATCGGAAGATGGAAGCAGACAGTACCGTTGCTGGTCGGAATAGCATTCGTGGGAGCCTGCACAGCCATGCTCTTTGTCCATACACTCCGGTACGGGTTTCTGGACTTGGATGATGGCAGCTATGTCTTGGGGAACACCCGCATTTTGTCGCTCTCCGAAGCAGCCATTGGCCGTATGTTCAAGGAGGCATACTACAGGGCGTACACGCCTTTGACGCTGCTTTCCCACGCAGTCGACTGGGCTTTGTGGGATGCAGATGCTTCCGGTCACCATCTCACCAATGTGATTCTGCATGCAAGCAACGCCATCCTCCTNNTCTGATGCTTCGTGTCCTTGCCCGATGGCCTCACGAAGGTGATCGGGGGAGCATGCGTCTGCCGGACAGTGTTATTTGGATTGGTGCACTCATCGGTGCGATGCTCTGGTCCATCCATCCCCTGAGGGTTGAATCCGTTTCATGGATTTCCGATCGGAAGGATATTCTCTCGGGGATATTCTACCTGGGGACAGTACATGCCTATCTGTGCTGGGCTGATGAGGCGAGAGTGCAGAAATGGAAATGGTATCTTCTTGGTCTTGTACTGTATATCTGCGCGGTCCTTGCGAAGGGCACATCCTTCAGCGCGGTACTCGTGCTTGTGGTGCTTGACTTCTTTCTCTTCCCGCGGTCATGGAAGAACCGGTGGCGAGATCTCNNAAACTCCGCCCCTGCCGTAAACATGCCGCGAGCCTTCACTTCGTTGAGTGCCGTCCACGCGTGCCTTCTTCCGCTCTATTCGATAGTGTTTTACGTTGGGAAATCCATCGTCCCCTGGCCGTTGATTCCGTACTACTCCATCCCACCACTATCGATGGCTGTCTGTTCCGGAGTGCTTGTGGTTTTGCTCGGGATTTCCCTTGTCATAGCCTGGAAACGTGGGGCAATGTGGTGGCTGATGTTCTGGTGCACGTATCTAGCCATGCTCGTGCCCGTCATTGCACCCCACATGTTTGCCGCGCAGCCTTGGGCCGACCGGTACTCCTATCTGCCCATGATGCTTCCCTCCGGCGTGCTCGGCGGCTACGCAGCAACGAAGATCCTGTCGCTCGGGAAGCATCGATTTGGATTCAGGCTCGTGTGTATTCTGGTGGGGCTGGCCTTTGTGGCATTGGCCACTCTGTCATATGTTCAAGAAATGTGGTGGGAAAGTCCGGAATCATTGTGGTCACACCAACTTGCATGGAATAACAGCGAGCCAACCGCGCTCAACGGCATGGCATTGGTTCATATTCAGCGCGGCGAACTGCTGGAGGCACGGAAACTCATTCGCAAAGCTCTTGACATTGAACCTGGGCGGGTCGACATTTTTCTCAATCTCTCCATGACTTGCCGGACCCCGGCGGACAGCGAAGCGGTCATCACCACGCTTCGCAATATTCGCCCCTTGCTTCCCGGGAACGGCAACGTGAGGCTTTGTCTCGGCAACATGTTTGCCGACCGGGGGGATCTGGATTCTGCCATTTGCCTGTTTCGCGAGGCAATGGCCGTGGACAGTTCGACCTCAGTAATCGCATGGACTTCACTCGGTCTGTTGCACCACCGACTTGGTCTTGAAGATAGTGCAGCGGTTATGCTCTTGCGCGCATTGACAATAAATCCAATGGCGGCGAGCGCATGGTATGATCTTTCTTTGGTGTTTCGTGCATTGGGGAGAACAGAGGAAACGGTCGGGTGTCTCAAGAGGGCAGCAGACCTTGGCTGGCCTCAGGCAAGGAAGGAACTGCAAATGCTTCAGGGGAAGCCTGAATAACAAAACAGCCCGCTTGGTGCGGGCTGTTTTGGATTCGGGTGAATCATTACGTTTGCTCTGCAATTGTCCGTAGAGCGCGGCGAATTGCTTTCAGCCGCTTCATACGTTTCTTCACGGAGGGTTTCGTGAAATAGGCTCGCTTCTTGAATTCCTTCAGCACACCAGACCGTTCATACTTCTTCTTGAAGCGCTTGATCGCACGATCAATCGGCTCATTTTCTGCGACAACAATGCCGACCACCCGAAATCACCTCCTTCCAATGGTAAAATATTCTCTGTGAATGGCCAAGATCCTTAATTCTGAAGAATCGATAGGACCCCAAGGACGATTCAGATTTAGAACTGGCCTGCGACCTGTTCATCTCCCGGCTCGTAGGTCATACTTTCCAGCAGTCTTCGCTCGCCATGCTTTTCAAATGAAACAACAATTGCTCTTCCACCGCCTGACGTCCGTTCTTTGGAAATGATCTTGCCAATATCGTCAAGATCGGAGTGAAAGATTGCATCACCCACGCTATACGTTTTCTCGGGCCGGTATTCTTCACAGGTTGCCCGATCAAGCTTCTTTTTTGATTCTTCCTGGGCGTGGAGGAGCTCCTCCTGGTCGACCAAAGTTGCATGGCGGCACCGAGAACAGCGGTACCACATTTTGGTGGGTTGATTTTCGACCGCGCCGATCACCTCCATTTTGCTCACCCGGTCACAATGGGGACAATGCTGGAGAATGTTCTTTCCCTTTGCCATGCAATCCTCTCTCAGTGGGCAAGCCGAACTATGCGCAGTGTGCAGGACAAACAGGCGGGAGTGCACTCTGTTACTCAAGATACGCGGTTATTTTCTGATAGTCAAGCAAATCTCTTGCGCTTCAGGAAGGGCATATGTATATTGCCACCTTCCCAATGGTCGCGGAAATTCGCCATGTGTCCGGGATCAATGCTTTTTACCAAGAATTCATATATCTCTGCATCACAGCATGGCACACTCCTTGGCGGGCATAAGCTCCTTCCTTCGCCCACAGAGGTCTGGGCCCTNNGCAGGTTCAAGTCCTGCAGGGCCCACGAGTACGCCGGTGAGGATCTGGTGAATGCCAGCCAGAGGCAGAGACCAACCCTTGTTCCATATTATTAACTTAGCGGCACCGCCCCTGGATTCGTCTCTCGCAGTCTTACCGCGCGATAAACGATGATCCAGTCACCTCCCGGGGTATTGCAACGAGGCCGTGGTGCGTGACTTGCAGTACACATTGGTGCGACAGATTTTCATCGCATGACAGGACTTCAATGCGCATACTTCTTGTAGATGATGAGCAGGGATTTCTCGCAATTATGCGGGACGTCCTCCATGATGCCGGGCACGAAGTCNNACTTCTTGCATCGGAGAAAATTGATCTCATCATGTCGGATGTTTTTATGCCGACACTTGACGGCGCCCGGTTTCATAGCTTCGTCCGGGAATTCACACAAAATGCGGACATTCCATTCATTTTTATATCCGGCGTGGATGATTCTCGTACGCGGACACTGATCGTCGACCCGGAACGTGATTTCTTCTTCAGCAAGACCACCCCGGTGGAGATCATTCTCAAGCAAATTGACAAGTTCCGAAAGGCGGACTCTTCGAAATCCGGGCAACACTNNATCTCCTGAAGACAAACCGGCGAAGGTCGGAACGGGAGCAAGTGCGCGTCCCTTCATGGCTTCTTTCATGGAGCATTTGATCCGGAACAATGTCATTACTGCGGATATTGCGGCGCGTGCCGGGGCTCTCAAGCAGCAGAATCCGGGGGACCGTAGGACTGTGTTGGATATCCTCCGTGATGAATTCTCTGTGCCGCGCGACGTCCTTCAGTTTCAAGTTGCCCAATTCTATGCTTTTCGCATGATTGAGCCGGACGACCGTTCCACCCGACGGCTCGGCGCGAATGAGATCCAGAAGCTCATGAAGAGCCTCCCGGAGCAGATCCGTTCTCTGGCGATGAAGCAGAAGGTAATTCCATACGATTTGGCCGAGAACCAGCCCGATAAACTCGTCGTGGTCACGCCGAACCCGTCTGACCGGGAAACCTCGGAGGTGGCGCGGGCTTTCCTGTATAAGAAGTTCGAGATTTGCTATATGCGGGAGAAAGAGTGGGACGAAGTGTGGCGCAAAATCTCCGCTGAGCGTCAGGTTTTGCATNNGATGACGGAAATCGTCTCGGAAGAAAACGAGGCGGAACTGGATGCTGTACTCGACCGCGAAATCACTCGCGCCCAGTTGATCACAGTCATAGAGAATATCTTTGCTGATGCCGTCAGACTCGATGCTTCGGCTATTCACTTCGTTCCGAAAACGAATCGCAAGACCGATGTGTATTTGCGCATCGACGGTGTCTTAACGCAATGGTATGCCATTGATGATGTTCGTCCGGAAGCAGTCTCTGTGGCAGTGAAAATCAGAACACCGGGGATGGATCGTTATGAACGGATGGCTTCACAGGAGGGGATTCTTCAACGGCTGGCAGATGGGAGAGTGATAAATTTCCATACGTTGTCGATGCCGATGGCGATTCGTGAGTTTGCCGGAAAATACGAGTTCGTGGTTGTACGCATCGAACGAGAACCGAGCGACTCCTGGAAGCTTGGAACAATCGGTTTGAGCGGTCCTGTGCTGACTGCCCTGAAGGAAACGCTGGCGTTTCGACGAGGTCTCATACTTCTCACCGGTCCTTCAAGAAGCGGTTTGACGACCACGTTGGCGGCGATGTTGCATGGCATTACTGGTCCGTCAATCAGCGCGGTTGCAGTGGAAGAGGCGATGGAGTTCATGTTCGAAGGGGTATGCCATGTTCGCCTAACGCCCAAAATGTCGTACGACGATGCGTTACGGGCTGTCAAGCGCCACGATGCCGACGTTGTCATTCTGGGCGCAATCAAAAACCGTGAGGAAGCGGACCTGGCGTTGGGGCTGGCGATGAGCGGCCGCCGGGTATTCACAACGATTCATGCGCCCGACACGGCATCCTCGCTCGCCCGCCTTCACGGGTTTGGCATCGAACACAACATGCTGGCACAATCGCTTGTCGTAGTCCATGCTCAGCGTCTTGTACGGAAGCTCTGCCGTCATTGCCGACAGCTTTTGGAAGAGGGCGATTCGCGCGTGGAGCATCTTGGGCTCGCGTTGACGGGCTTGTCTCTTTACCGGCCGGTCGGCTGCGTTGAATGTGTGGGTGGATTCAGCGGGGTGATTCCTCTGCACGAAACACTGTTCGTGACCCCCGCGGTAAGATCTTTGATTGCCGGCGGCGGCCCGCCCGACGGTGCGGTACTTCGTTCGATGATCGCCGGACAGGGTCTCCCCACGCTTCGTGAATCAGCCGCCCAATTGCTGAGAGAGGGCATGACAACTGTCGACGAAGTATGGACATCGGTACCATAGCAGCCTGGGGTGGAAGGAAAAAGTTACCGGGGTAATAATGACCGGGGCTGACAGTGGGAATATCGATCATCGACGGTATCACGTGAAATATGAGATATTTGGAGACATTGTTGGCGTGTGGATCAAGAAACGCCAAGTGGCACAGCGATTGAATTGTTTCTATGCAGAATAAGAACCCGNNGCCAATCGTGACGCTATCACGAACGACCTGGTCAACCTGTCTTCGCGTGCGCAGCAGTACTATCGCAGACCCAAATCTCTTGCCGGCGGCGGAAACTCGTTTACGGGTTTGAAGATGGGTTCACTTTCGAACGCTGCCGGCTCGAATTCAACGTTCACGAATGCCAATGGTTCGTATGTTCTATCATCTGCAACGGGATCATCCGTCCAGTTGGTGGCATACGGCACAGAGAAAAATGGCAGCGGCAATACGGTGCAGGTGCAGATGAACGTGTCAGCGACAAAGATCGACACAACCATGATTATCCAATAGCAGAACTTCTTACAGCGGGCGGTGTTCTTTGCCGCCCGCCTTTTTCTTGTAACACACAATTCACATGCACTGGGTTGTCCCATGGGTACGCATCAGTTGTTGCTGATAGATGATAGTGGGGACAGTTGTCATGATTCCTGCGATGGCGTTCAGCTTCGATCTCTTTGCGACCCAGTCATGTCAATAACGCTGCTCACAAGATAATGGGAGAAACACCATGGGACAGCAACAACTCCTCCTCATCATCCT
>PMNP01000096.1 GCA_003161755.1 Ignavibacteriota bacterium
GATCAACGATTGAGGCTTCCTGGATGAGCATCCAGGAAGGGCAGTTGCAGCTGCGCCGGTTGCCCCGACTATTTTCAGAAAGTCACGACGTCGCATGGCACCGTTTGGAAATTATTCTCACCGATGACAGGTGTAGCAATCGACGCTTCCTCCATTCTCACGATGACACTCCACGCACCAGGACATGCTCGCAAGCCGGAAGGGGGGCTGGAGTTCATCCATTGTCTGCACCATCCCATGACACTTCTGACAAGCAAAACCTCTTGCCACATGAGGGCGGTGGTTGAAATGAACAAAATCAGGAATATCGTTCAGGCGGATCCATCGCACCTGGCTCTTTGTATCATAAAAGGCGCGAAGGCGGACAATCTCCGGCTTCGTCGCCGCAACCAGTGTGTGGCATCCTATGCAACGCTGCAACGATGGGATGCCCGCAGCGGTGGATGAGCGGACGCCGGCATGACAATACTGACAGGCGATTTGATTTTGCCCTGCATGAATCCGGTGGCTGAACGCAAGNNCATTGGGGCGGGTACATCCGCATAGGAAAGCCGCAGTGAGGGCCAGGGACACCACCAAGTGTCTCAAGGATGTCCCCCTTTGTTCCGCAGGGATTCGAGTTCAGCAGGGGTCCACGCATCACGGGCGGAAGTGGCAGCTCTGACGGCCTGGACATCAGCAGGAAGAACCGGAGACGCAGAATTCTTCCATGACGATCGCACGTACGTCAGGGCGGCCGCAATTTCCTCGTTCGTCAGACGGTCACCCAGAGGAGGCATGGTATTGTCAACCGTAACACCTGCGGCGTGTATCACTCCTCGCAGACCAAAGAGCACAATGCGAGTTGGAGTCTGTTTGTCGCGCAACACCCATTCTGAACCAGAAAGCGGCNNATGCGACTGATGACAGGGCTGACATATCGCCGAAAAAACGGCAGCCCCGTCCGCTGCATGTGTTGTTTGCGTCGCAATCGACCCTTGAGGCTCTTCCACTTCATGGACGGCAGCGGAAAAGCTTCCACCGAATCGTCCCACATAGACCCCCATGGCAAACAGAAGCACCACAATGAACCCCCAGAGCCACCAAGGGGGCGGCTCCAACCCTTCCTCCGGTTCCCTCTTTTCCCGTGAGACGATTCGCAAGTGAATCTGACTCACGTCGGTTTGTTCCGTCCTGTCGTCCCCGAAGCCCAGAGATTTCTGTCGGGGCGACGCGGGCTCATTGGGAGGTTCGCGTTGAGTCATTCCGTCTCATCAGAATGGGAGTAGTATGATCAAGAGAAAGGAGATAGGCGACGAGATCGTTTCCTTCATCGGTGAGCACGACAACATTGCCGCGGACAAGGGAGTCGGGAAGATTGAGTGGCGTTTCTCCCGGTGCAGGAGAGAATTTTGCAGCAAAAAGCCACGGATATCGAGGCATCACCGAGCCTGGCGTAATCAACCGCGGGTTGAAGAGGTGAAGCGAATGCCACACCTGCGAGGGTTGCCGCGCCGCAATATTGAAGAGGTCAGGCCCGGTGCGCATTGTCCCCAGCAGATGGGGACGGTCATAGACATAGTCGGCCGGGACAGACGCACGACCCCAGAGCCGTTGTTGATCGCCGCCAAACCCCTGCGCTCTCGGCTGTTGGGAATGACAATACATGCATCCCTNNGATTGATCGACCGTGAAGCTGCTCTGCCGTGTAGCGTTTTGCTTCCGGTTCCCCTGCCACCCGGCCAAGCATCGCAGCGGGGATCCCGACAATACCAATCCACCCCAACAAGAACGTGGCAAGGACGCCAAGAATGAAGACATACACGCGCATAAAGTTCACGGTGTGTCCTCGTGACTGGTGATTCTCGACCACGCTGAGGTGAATCTCAATGGTCCCGCGCGCCGGACCATGACAGCAAACTGCCAAACAAACACCACGTTTCCGATCGTCATGAGGATTCCGCCTGCTGATCTTGCCCACAGATAGGGCAACGTCACTGAAACGGAATTCATGAAGGGCTGGGTTGCATCGATCATTGCCTCGCCCTGAAGCCATCCCCCCGCCGTGCCGGCGAGGAAGTACAGCGCAATGCCAGCGGAAGTTGTCCAGAAGTGCACTTTGATCGCGCCGGGGTAAGGCCATTCCCATCGCATGACGCGGGGCATAAGATAATAGACTGCGCCAAAAAGAACCATGGAAGCGAATGCGTACACGCCAAGATGAGCATGCGCAACCGTGTAGTGCGTGAAATGGACCACTTCCTGCATCGTCCGTGTTGATTCCAGTGATCCCTGAACGCTGACAAACGTATAGCACATTGCGCCGAACACCACAAAGCGGAGCGTCGGACTCTGCTTCACCATCCGAAGATGCCTGAACGCCGTAAGGTGATGGTTGATGGCAACGGTAATGACCGGTATAAACATCAACAGGCTTGCAACAATTGAAAGAGAGACCGCCCATGTAGGGATCGGACCGCCCACAAGATGGTGAAGGCCGTTCCAATTATAGAATAATGCAAAAGTCCAGAAACCGAGCAGCCCCAGGTAGTAGCTGTAAATCGGACGCCCGATGACTTTCGGAATGAAATAGTAGGCACACGCCAGACCAATCGGCGTCACCCATACGGTGAGGAGGTTGTGCGCGAACCACCAGTTCATGGCCGCCTCGCTGACCCCCTGATAAAGTCCCGCGTTCGCAATAATATAGAGAGGAGGAAACCAGACCAACGCGGCAAGGATGTACCAAAGGCTGACATAAATATGATCAACCTTCCGGAGCATGAACGTGCGGAACATCGAGACGGCGAACAACACGAATCCTGTGGCAATGAGGAGTGCAGCGGGGAGAGGGAACTCCAGCCATTCCATTCCTCCGGAGAACCCGGCCAAGATCAAACCTGTTCCGAGAAGGAGACCCAGGTTCCAGACCACAACGGATGCATAGAGAAGACCTGTCCATTGGATTGGCGCGCGGCAGAGGCGGCCCATCAACCAGACGGTAACCCCCGCACCTGCCAACGAGACCCAGCCATAGACTACAGTATTGAGATGTGCCGGCCTGATACGGCCAAAGGTGAGAATTGCCTGCGAAGAAAGCAGGTCAGGAAGATTGAATTTCAGCGACGCCAGAGCACCAAACAACGACCCGACGACCAGCCAGACCATCGCTCCCGCGAGATACGCTACGGTCGGCGCGGCGACCGACTCGTCGATGAGTATGCGGATCTGCTCATCATGCTCGGCGCCCGATGAATGGTGAGGTTGGATGGGTGTAGTGAAATTATCGGACACGCTTCCCATGTCTGGCTGATGCCTGGTTGGTCGGTGTGTCGGGAGGGTCCGATGAATCGAATATTGCGGCCCCCCCCTCGTGCAGGTCTTTGGCAGAAAATTGCCCATTACGCACAGCCCAGAGAAACGCCGCAAGCGCAAGCGATCCTCCGACAACCCCCATGCCGACAATCAACATTGCTGCCGGAGTGAGATCCACTTACCCCTCCTGAATACGCAGAGCATGGAGCCGGTCTCCTCCCCCACTACTTCCTGACCGATGGAGACTTTTAGGTTAGTCCTTTACTTGCGGAACTGCACGTACCCAGTCGCCAAAATTCACCAACTCATCCATCCGGCATGACCACACGAGCTTATTATCATGCACGGTAATATCCGGACAGCCATCGCACATCCCAAGCGCACCGTTGTCCATGAAGTCCGACGGCTGAATAATCATCACGGATTGCAAGCGAAGCTTCTTGAACAACTGGGAGGGATGGCGCACAACGTTGCGCAGATAGGCACGCGCAGTCTTTGCCAGCCCCTTGTCGAGGGGAGAGAGGAGCAGCATGCTCCTTCCGCGTCCCAGCACTTTTACTTTTGTGTACGCAAGATATGTCCCCTTCATAAGGTGGTGCAGGACCTGTCCAAGTTCCATGAACTTGGGTCCGACATACCCGTAGATCTTCTCTTTCGTGCCCATGCGCATCGTGAGCAGCCATTTGAAGTGGTCCGGCCTCTCCGTGCTGTTCAGATACGCGGAGGGCATAAAATCAGGATAGACCGTCCGGATCTGTTCAACGATATCCGGGGCCATGATGGAGATTTTGCGGTCCTTGTTGATTGCATAGGTTACGGGGGTCATATCGACTTTCCTTCCCCCCACGAAATAGTCATATCCTGCATGCACGGGGGCCGCACGATAGGCAATAAACACCAGGATGTTGACAATGTCGATGTGTTCCTGTCCCCATTGCACGATCGTTGGCACATCTTTCAATGTATGCTCATAGACCGTTGCGTTGAAGGCGCAGGAAATGCCCCCCACTTCGGCGAGCATCTCGGCATAATGCAAACGGAGGTCATTGAGTTCGAGTTCAGTCTTGCCCTTCATGTGAGGACGATTCTGACCAGAGTCGATGTGGAACGTGAAGCCTGCGACCCCGGCAGTTTTCAGCGCACGAAGTTTTTCCTTCGTCAAGGCAAGGCCATTGGTATTGATAATGGGCTTTTGACCATCCTGCGAAACCATTTCGACGATCTTTTCGATTTGCGGATGGAGCAAGGGATCGCCCCCGGCGATGGAAACGCCGTCGGTTTTTCTCAATCTGTTAAAGGTATCGAGTTCTTTGCGGACCACATCAAGAGGCTTGTGTGCGTCGGACTCATTTTTCCGGTAACAGCCATCGCAATAGAGATTGCACATGCTGGTTGGTTCAAGCCAGTTAATGGCATTATCGGGCAAAGTCCACGGAAGCCGGTACAATTCAGTATGGCGCAAGGATTCGGCCATGATAGTATCCTCCATCATCAATCGTGAAATGCTCACCGGTCATCCCTGGTTCCGACCGTGAGCGACATGAAATCGTTGAGATAAGCGGGTGAAGTTATTCGTGCGTTGATATTGAATGGCGCACCATGTGCGATCGATCCTTTGACTCCAAGCATATGTGGCGCGCACAATGAGGGCCTGATTGGCGAAAACCCGAAGACATACACCATGCAGGCCAAAATGAGGTCAGATCGCAGGCAAAGGCAGCCTGAATATCGCAGTTGAACAGAGGAAATATAATCAAACTGGGGAAGAAATCAAGTGCCGGGGACGAAGTTACCTCCCCCCGGAGTTTACAGCGGAATATTCCCGTGTTTCTTCTTCGGATTGGCAGCTACCTTATTGTCGAGGATATCCAACGCCCCAATGATTCGCTGGCGTGTATCCCGCGGATCGATCACTTCGTCGATGTAGCCGCGGCCAGCCGCCAAATACGGATTCGCGAACTTCTCCCGGTACTCCTTTTCTTTGGCCGACAATAGACCGGACGGGTCGGGAGACGATTCGATGTCGCGGCGAAAGATGATCTCCGCGGCACCCTTGGGACCCATGACCGCAATTTCAGCGGATGGCCAGGCGTAGTTCAAATCCGCCCGGATGTGTTTGGAGTTCATGACATCATATGCACCGCCGTAGGCTTTTCTCGTGATCACTGTGACACGCGGTACCGTTGCTTCGCAAAACGCGTACAGGAGTTTTGCGCCATTCACAATGATTCCGCGCCATTCCTGATCAGTCCCCGGCAAAAATCCCGGAACATCTTCGTAAATAATCAGAGGAATATTGAAAGCATCACAGAATCGTACAAATNNGGCGAGGACCGCCGGCTGGTTGGCCACAAACCCGACCGACCTTCCTCCCATGCGGGCAAACCCGCACAGAATATTTTTCGCAAACTCCCCGTGAATTTCAAAGAACACCCCTCCGTCGACAATGTTGCGAATCACGGAAAGCATGTCATACGGCTTCGCCGGATCATCAGGAACGAGTGCTGCAATGTCTTCAATCCGACGGTCTGCCGGATCGTCAGAAAGATGAAGTGACGGCTCTTCCATATTGTTGTCAGGAAGATACTCNNNTAGACCGCGCCCCCCGCGCACGGACCCATGACAGCCGAGATTTGCGGGACAACCCCCGAGGCAAGGGTGTTCCGGAGAAAGATTTCTGCGTACCCACCCAGGCTGACGACACCCTCTTGAATCCGCGCACCACCGGAATCGTTCAAGCCGATGATCGGACAACCGATCTTCATTGCGAGATCCATGACAGCG
>PMNP01000275.1 GCA_003161755.1 Ignavibacteriota bacterium
CGCATACTCAGAGCATAAGAATGGTGTTGATGAGATGAGAACCCGGTGATCCCTTGAAATCGACAATTACCCAATCGCTCCGCGTCTGGAGCGATTTTTATTTATTCTTGACCAATCATCCCTGAAAGCCCCGCAAGAGATTCAGCGCGCCGTCACGATGGACCTTACTTAGGGTGAGCATCGCATCCCTGGTTTTGTTCCCTTTTTGCCGTCCATCGGAGATTTTTGTGCGCGCCGTCACGCAAACAGTGCTTTCAAACCTTGACTATATGCCCAATTGTCATATATTAGCAGCTCAGAGCGCTTTGGAAGTCGTGCCACGCTCGATGATTCCGTGATCGGGCATTACGAGGAGAAATGCCATGTCATTTCGACGAATGGCCGGGCATAGGCGGGACATCTGGGCGCGTTGGTTTGTGCAGCGTGTGTAGTAGGCCTCGGATTCTCCTCTGTGGTCAATCTCGCGAGCATCTTCTTGGAGAGCGTTCAGAATCGTGAACGCGACAATCTCATGGTGTCGGATGGTGGCAGGTTTGTGAGAACCCTTTCTGATTACGGCAGAGCATCAAACACGTAAACTAACTCAGCGGCGTTGTCTTCCGGAGAGAGAGGCAGTGTATCGGAAGAACTGCGCTTGCGTGGGAACATTTTCCTGAACAGAGCCATGATGCCCTTCATCAATGGCCATTGCGAGGATTGATTTGGATCGTCAAATGAGCACCAACGAAGACGACTTCTCGTCCGAATACCACGAAACCCGTATTCAGGAGTACTTGGCTCTTCTGTTGAGGGGCAAGTGGGTCGTCCTGATTTCCATTGCCGTTGCACTTGCCGGTGCGGGGCTTGTCACCACGCAAATGAAGCCCGCGTACGAAGCAATAGCATCAGTGCTTGTCAATGCGAAAGGGAATGAGAAGGTAGTCTCCTTTAATGTCGCGAGTGAAGGAGGGGAAAACAACAAGATTTCGAATGAGCTCGCGATCCTAAAGACTCGGCAATTAGCTGAGAGTATTGCCGGGCGTCTCCTTGAATCACCGTACATTGATGAAGCCGGGAGACAGACCCTGCCGATTCTTATGAGGACGTCACCTCAGGGGGCCACTTCGGAGTTCACCACGATAGAAGAGGCGGCCTTGAGAGTGCAGGCATCTCTGGAATTCCGATCTGAGCGAGAATCGGATATTATAAAAATCGTGGCGAGGAGTTCAAACCAGAACGAAGCGGCGATCCTTGCGAATACGTGTGCGGAAGTGTACCAGGCACAAACGACGGCTGCAAGCAGAACCCGTTCCCGGTCACTGCGCGAATTCCTTGAAAGCCGGCTCAAAGAACAAAACGACCAGCTCTCCAAGGCTGAGGGTTCTCTTAAGGGGTTCATGGAGTCGTCAAATATCGTCTCCCTGGACGGCGAATCAAACAAAATTGTACAGGAACTCTCACAGCTCGAAGCTTCCAGGAATGCCGTTGACATTGACATTCAGACCCTTTCGCAGAAGCTTGCTACCCTCCAGGAGGAACTTCCACAGGAAGAATCAAGCGTTGCTGCTTCCATGAACCAGGCAAATGATCCTTATATTCGGATCCTTCAGGAACAACTTGCGAGGCTGGAGGTTCAGAGAGACGTCATCGTTGCCCAGAATGATCCGAATGTTCTCGGACAGGAGATGTACGCGCGGAAGCTCAAGGGCATTGAGGATCAAATTGCGACGCTCCAAGGGAAGCTGAAGAAGAAAACTGCTGACCTTATACATTTGAGCTTGCCCGGCGACGGTGGAAATGCGAGTGGACAATCGGATCCTGTTGGTTATCTTAAGACCTTAAAGCAGAAGATTGTAGAGACGAAGCTTGAGGTTGAATCACAACGGTCCAAGAAGGCCGCACTTGAAGGAATTATCAAAGAATACGACGCGAAATTTCAGAACATTCCGCGGCAAAGTCTGCAGTTTGCAAAGCTTCAACGGGAACGCCTCAGCAGTGAAAAGCTCTATACATTGGTCGAGGAGCGATTCAACGAAGCGGCAATTACAGAGAAATCAGAATTCGGGTACGTCGACATCATCGATCGCGCGGTGGTGCCACGCCTGCCGGCGAGCCCCAATCTGAAGATGAATCTCCTGTTTGGCTTTCTCCTTGGTATCGGAGCCGGTTTTGGCATTGTCATGATTAAAGAGCTCATGGACGTCAGGGTGCGCATTCCGGAACAGCTCTTGCGGAAAGGATACAGACCTCTGACAGAAGTTGCGCCGATGGAACGTGAGCTCAGATCCCTCCCTCCTGATGAGCGGGTGACCAAGGAGTTCAAGCGGTTCAGCAAACGTATCTGGCTTATCTTNNTATCTTCAATCCGATTTCTTTCCTCGCAGAATCGTATCGACGTCTCCGGACCGCTCTCATCCATATACGAATGAAGAAAGCTCTCCAGGTCATCGTTGTAACCAGCCCGAATCCTGGAGAAGGAAAGACCACGACAATTTGCAATCTGGCCATTGCCTTTGCGGAAACGGGCAAACGAGTTCTTCTCATCGACGCAGATTTGCGCAGGCCTACTGTGCACACGACGTTTAACTGCAATCAGCATCCGGGCCTGACAGATCACTTGTCCGGAAAGTCTCCCACGGGCGATATCATCCAGAAAGGGATAGTGGAAAACCTCGACATCGTGAGTTGTGGATACATCGTCAAAAATCCAGCCCGGGTTTTCGGCGCAGAAAATCTTCGAACATTTATCGCTGAGATGCGAAGCCAATATGATTGGATTCTGATTGACGCACCACCCATTCTGGTGGTAAACGACGCAGCGGCGCTTGCGGCGATGGTCGATGGGACTGTCATGGTTGTCTCATCTGGCCTCACGAGATTTGCGGCGGTGGAACGGGCAGCNNCATTACACCACCAAAGATGGGTACTACACTAGACCCACCGCTCCTAAGGAACGTCATCATGGTTAATGGAACTACGTACAATCGTACCAAAAACGCTACGATATCAGTCATACTCCTGGTCTTCTTGATATGTGGATGCTGGACCTCCGCATTGTCTCAGGTTGGCGGCGGAGACGCTTCAGGTCTATCATCTCACGGTTCTACGACGAATTTTCGGTTTGCCGAGCCGAACGAATTGACGATTATCGTCGGCGTATTGGGTGCCGTCCATCAGCCCGGACGCTACGAAGTGTCGCGGACCATCGACTTGATGAATCTTCTTGCGCTTGCCGGCGGGACGAGTCCTGATGCAGATGTCAACAACATCCGTGTCCGGAGGTTTTATACCACAGGAGAGAAGCCGGAATGGCGTGAAATCATTGTTGATTTGGATCGCCCTAACGATCCAACACATGGAAACATCGATCTCCAACATGGGGACTTTGTCATGGTTGGGACCAAGTCGTCGATTACGATGCAGGAGATTCTCTCGTATGTTACCACAGCAGCAGTGCTCACAACAGCCTACATAACGATAAAGAACCGGTAGACAATAACATACCGCAAGACACACGAGTGAATCAACTCAGTGCTCATCCTCATTTCCTGCCCAGGTAACTGGAGATCAGAAGAGACGGAATTCCATCAGCAGGTGCGAAAGACCTCCAATCTGTTCCTCGTTTCATCCTCAATGCCCAAGACGACTTTTCAAGGAGGTCAGGATTGGAGATTCATTGCTATCGATCGAGGAATGTGACAAAAACATACCGTTTTAACGCTTTTGTTGGATAGCAATGGAGGCAATGTGATTTCGGACACGTCTTATGAGTGGCGCTCTTGTTACCTTTGTTCATGGCTGGAAGCATACTGACTGTCTTTGCGTTGCGCAGAGCTACGCAGGCGTTTGTGTGAGTCCGGATCGTGTTCGAAATGCCCCAGATGGTGTGTTGTTTAGCTGCTGTATGCCGCACAGATTGCTCCACTAACAAAATCGAGTGATTCCCATTCTCGCGAAGCCAGTCGAGATGGTCCCGCTGAGGCACTATGCGCGATCGTGTGACTGAAATCGCGGAGCGTAGGTCAAACGCAATACATGACAGAAGGACAATGATCACCGAATCGAACGTTGTTCACTCCAAAGACTGCATACAGGCCGCATTGGATTGTCTTCACGCGGAGGCATCAGCGATCCAAACAGCGGCTTCCAGGGTTGGGGAGTCGATGGCGGAAGCGGTGAAGCTCCTGCTCTGCCACAAAGGGAAAGTGGTTGTAACGGGCCTGGGGAAATCTGGTCATATTGCACAGAAGATCGCGGCGACGTTCTGCAGCACGGGGACGCCAGCGGTATTTCTGCATCCTGCAGAAGCGGTGCACGGTGATCTTGGTTTGTATTCTCCCGGTGACCCGACGATCATGATCTCGAAAGGAGGAGCTACAGAAGAACTCCTTCGGCTCCTCCCCGTGTTGAGGCAATTCGAGTCTCCGCTCATTGGAATTCTCGGGAATCTCACGTCGCCGCTGGCGGCGAGAGTCAACCTCGTCCTCGATGCACGAGTGAATAGTGAAGCTGATCCGCTGAATCTCGCTCCAACGTCAAGTACCACCGTAGCCCTCGCTTTGGGGGACGCCCTCGCTGTTGCCCTCATGAAGGCCCGTGAATTCACGGATATGGACTTTGCGCGATTTCACCCGGCAGGAAGCCTCGGTCGCGCATTAACCCTCAAAGTTGCCGACGTCATGCATACAGGGGAGGATGTGGCCTGGGTGAATGGGTCTGCCTCCGTGAAAGAGGTAGTCGTAGCAATGACGCAACACCCACTCGGTTGTGCATTCGTTATCGAACATGATCAGCTTTGCGGAATCATCACTGACGGTGACCTTCGCCGGGCTCTTCAGGCCCATGACGATATCAGGCCGCTTATCGCCGGGGAGATCATGACTGCACATCCAATTACGATCAAATCTTCCATGATGCTTCGTGATGCTCTCCAGGTTATGGAAAATCGGACTTCGCAGATCTCTGTTCTGCCTGTGCTGGATGACGAAGGCCAGCCCGCTGGCCTTCTTCGAATTCACGATGTGTATCAGGCCGGTCTTGCTTAACCCCAATTCGGCGATGATTTTTATCCGTTCACACTTTCTGATGGTATGACCACAGGTTCCCGAACTCGAAACTACGTCGTAAGTCTTGCAAGCGGTTATGCCCTCACGGCTTTTACCGTTCTCGTTGGACTTTGGTTGACGCCGTACACACTGCGATTTCTTGATCGAGAGCAATATGCCATCTTTTCCCTTGCCAGCGACGTGCTCATGTGGCTCGGGCTTCTCGATCTTGGCATTACCGCAGGGCTCCGGGTTCACGCTGCAAAACTCATGGGAAGACCCGACCAGGAGCGGCTTAACCGGCTCGCAAGCACAGCGTTCTTTGCACAATTGGTGGTCGTAGGGTGCATTCTCGCCGCTGGTGCTGTCTTGGGTGCGGGGTTGCCACATTTCTTTGATGTGCGTCCGGATTTGCAGCATGAAGCCGGCGTCCTCATGGTGCTTATGTGCGTTGCCACGGCAATGAGCATGGGCACGCAGGCGTTTTCCGGCATTCTCATCGCATCGCAGCAGCAGCACGTTGATAATTATATTGGCATCCTGCTGCTAGTCATCCGTACCGTCTTAACAGTTGTGCTTCTGCACGCGGGTTGGGGAGTCCTCTCTCTGGCGGTTGCCCAGCTTGCGGCGAAAGCAACAACCTCAGTCCTGGCCATCGCAAGGGTGTACAAGTTTCTTCCGGGACTTACGATTCGCCTTCGACTCGCCTCATGGGATGTGTTTAAGGACCTTTGGCATGTCAGCATCTGGTTCAGCCTGGGAGGGCTTGCAGGGGTGTTCAATTCGGGCCTTGATAGNNCTGCAAAGGTTCTTAATCTCGGATTGGTGACAACTCTCAGCCTGACTGGCAGGCTGTACTATCTGGCGACTGACCTTGTCGGGAGGATCACGGACGCAGCTCGGCCCATGCTGGGGCAATTGTTCGGTGAGTAGAAAAAACAGGCGGCATTGCACACCTATAGAAATTTGTTCGTGCTCTCTACCGGTGTCGGCATGGTCATTGCACTAAGCATATTTGCCGGCAATGCGACGTTCGTGTCCACGTGGGTGGGCCGGATAAACTACGGTGGATGGCTTCTCGATCTGGCATTTGTCGCAGCGATGCTCCGAAGTTTGTGGGGCCTCCCGAATCGAGCTGTGCTCTCATCAAATCTTCAAGTGCGACCACAAACGCTCGTCGGTCTTGGGGAAGGTCTGCTCAATCTGGCTCTCTCTGTGTGGTTTGCAAAAATGTGGGGAGTTGTTGGTGTCATTCTTGGGACAGTTGCCGCTGGCCTTCTAACGTCCATGTGGCTTCTTCCGCTCCTGACCGCAAGAATGTTTGGGGAATCATTCAAGACTCTGGTCCTTCCCGACATGGCTATTGCAGCAAAATTGCTCCTTGCGACCGCCCCTGTTGCCCTTCTCGGAAGATTTGCCGCAGTTTCGGTGGGAGGTTACGTTGGAGCAATTCTTGGTATGCTCACTACCGTTGTGGGCGGCAGCGCTTGCCTATGGTTTCTTGCCCTTGATGATGCGCTTCGCGACCGAATTTCCAGACTTCTGGGCCAGGGAATTCTGGCAATGAAGACAAAGGTTGCTCGTTATTCATCGTAGAGGTCAAGGCCGGCAGATCGATTCGTTAGCTGGCCCGATGGATTTTCACCCGGCTTGTGGACAGGGCATAGACCCCTGGCGACGCTTCGCGCAAGGTTTAGAACACACAGGGCTGAGCTCGACAGTGACGCCTCAGGCATCCACAGAGAGCCGGCTCGTAAGGGCAAGGTCTCCCGGTCAGGCGAATCGCCGATAGAAGGTTCGTTGCACCGGCAACGAGGATCATCTTGAATAGCGGTAATAAGCGTGAGGAATCAGTGTTGAAGACGCGAATACTCTTCTTGTCATATCAGTCGACCTGCAATGGTGCTCCACGAGTTCTTCACTCTATGGTTTGTGCTCTGGATCGAAACCGGATTGAGTCCCACGTTGTGTTCAACGCGGATGGGCCCATTGTGAAGGAATTTGCCGGCGTTACATCAACGACGGTGCTGGGGATGTTGAAGATCCCAGTACGGGGAATATTCCGGGATATCCGACGTCTGGCAATTCGTATGGTTCACCGCTGGAAACTTCGCCGCATCTTGGAGTCGTTTCGCCCAGACCTCATCTTTGTCAACACGATTAGTAGAAGCGAAGCTGTTGACTGGGCAATGGAACTGAAGCAGATACCGCTCGTCGTCTATTGTCATGAGATTGATGGGACCGTGATGATCAACTACCCCCAGGAGTGGTTGGAGAAGCTGGCCCAAAGGTGTGATCTATTTCTTGGGTGTTCGCAAGCAGTGTGCGAGTTCTTGGAGCGATGTCTTAATATCGATCATGAGCGAATTATGACGTTTCCGGCAAGCCTTGATCTCGAACTGATTCAAGCACGTCGATTGGAAGACGCCGGGAGCGTTCGTGAGAGACTTGGCTTCTCGCGTGAGAGTTTTCTGATTGGGGGAGTAGGATACCCGAATTTCCGCAAGGGGGTTGACCTTTTTATTGATGCAGCGTCAATAGCAGTCAAGTCCCGGCCTGATCTGCCGTTGTGTTTTGTGTGGATTGGAGGATCGGCCGAACTCCATAATCAGCCATACACGTGTGCCATGCGCCAACTCGTGAAGAAGAGGGGCATTGAGGAGAGATTCCGGTGGGTAACGGAAGTGGCGGATCCCTTTTCGATCATGCATGCCCTCTCAGCCCAGGTGTCGACGGCTCGGGAAGAGCCCGTTGGTCTGGCAATAGTCGAGGCCATGGTCATCGGGACACCAGTCATCGCGTTTGGCGTAGGCGGCATTACGGAACTTCTGTCGGANNGGGCTGCTTGTCGAAAGCGTCTCTTCCGCACGGATGGCAGAGGCAATTCTTCAGTTTGTTAGCAACCCTGAAGATGCTGAGGAGATGAAACAACGGTCTCACAGAGAGATTTCCGCACACTATGATATTAAGAAGACAATTGTTCCAGTAGTGGATGCACTGGAACAGCTAGTTCGTCGTAACGCCTCCCACCAAGGAGTCTGAGAGGTCGGGACTATGGATATTGTTGTCCTTGCTGATCTCTACAAGAAACATCATTTCCGGAGCCTGGAACAGCACTTCGCCGGGAGGTACTTGTGCGAGGAGAAGCAGAACCCGAATGCCGTACTGGCACA
>PMNP01000373.1 GCA_003161755.1 Ignavibacteriota bacterium
CCCCGCCAAGGGCGGTCCGGTCATCTCCAGAGTGCAAAGTCACCATGACACCGAGCAGCACGACTATCGCCACCCCGATCACTGCTTGCGTGATGGACATTCTCCCCTTCATTCAGCTTCGGATGTGAAAGAGCAGATACACCGAAACGGCTATTCCCCCGAGCATAATGACGGGTTCCAGAAACCACGAAAAAAATCCTCCATCGGGTATCGTTCCGTGAGTCGCGAGGATCCCCGGCTCCTCCAATCTGGACACTGAAGAGAGCTCTACCGTGTCTCTCCGCGACTCCTCAAAAACATCATTCAGAAGAGACAGTCCCGATCTGTTGTCGATGAGCGAAGCACTGATTCTTACGGTGACGAGGCGATCGAGGATTTGCGCCCCCATGAATCCGTCCCGGCGAACGTCTTCGTACATGACGTTCAGTGTCGACACCACACACTCGGCTTGCACCAAACCTCCTGCANNGCCCTTCGACCGCAAACGCCGGCGGGGCTGCGAACCAACTGATGCATAGCCCGAAAATCACCCGCGCAGCCAATGCACGGTACGTCGTACAGGGTTTACGCATAGATCCCGCGGAGTTTCGGGGTTCGCGCCACTTTGTCTCTTGCCATGACATACGCATCGGTGCGATGGTCCATCCCATCACTTCCCGCCCTGGTTCCTCTTTTCGTCCAGGCGATCCGCCAAGAGTTTCTGCCGTGACGTCGAACCGCTTCAGCATGGATTGAAAAGGATTCTCGCAGTCTGAAACCGAAGCGGGTTCTTTGTACCCTGCTGGGGCATGCGGATCCGTCATCGCTCGGTCAGCCTTGCTAATCCCAGAATNNCGAAAGACGACGGTGAGATACAAGGAACTGGTCCGCCCCAAAGCCCGCGAAAGCGCGAACGGGAGCGATATCGGAGGGGCACCCGGGAAATCGTGGTGTTCAAGAGGTTACGGCATTGCAACGCTCATCAAGATGCATCGGCAAGCTCTGAGAGAACTACCGCCTCGCTGTGCCGGTGGCTTTTAGAAATCACTCTCGTGCGCCTTTGTTCGGGCATCTTCCCAGCTCACCCTTGCCGTGCCGAACCCCGGGGAAGCCGTGCTTCCCAACTCACCCCTCCAAGGGTTGTGCACTGCCCCCTCTCTTCAGAGAAGAGAGGGAAAAAGATGAAGGCCGCATCTTTAACTTGCCGCCTTTACTTCCCCTTCTCTTCTCTGAAGAGAAGGGGACCGAGGGGATGAGTTGGGAAGCCGCTGACTCTCCAACTCACCCTTGCCGAAGTTAAGCCGTTCTCCCTTTCCCGGAACCGTCATCCGCCAAAAGGAATGGCGGATGCGTAAGCATGGCGATTGGGAAGGCGGCGGGTGTCAGAGTCATACTACGGCTGAGCGGTCACGCTTTTTGATGCGTCTTCTGCTCCCCTTGCCTTGGGCTTGTACATGATCCCGATGGGAATGATGACGCAATAGCCCAGGAGAAGAAGGATTGGAGAAACGACCAGCGGCATAACCCCTTCAACTGAACCTTCGAGCATGGCGCCATAGCCAAGAAGAATAACAACGATCCCGAGGCCGAGAATCTGGAAATTCTCCTTGCGGAGAGGAAGCNNTGATAAACTGTCGTAAAGGTCATCGGTAATTTAACTATTTCAGCATGATTGTCAAGTCCTTTTTTAGCCATCTGGTCATCCTCCATGGACTATCCCATCCATGATTTTCACCACCCTGTCGGCACGGGTGGCAAGGGCTTCATTATGAGTGACGATAATGAATGTTTGGCCGGTCTTTCGGCTGTATTCCCAGAGGAGCGAGTGGAGCATCTCGGCATTCGCGCTATCCAGATTGCCCGATGGTTCATCGAGGAGGACGAGGGTAGGGGCGTTCATCAAGGCTCTCGCCACGGCCACCCGCTGGGCCTCTCCCCCGGAGAGTTTCGGGGGTTTCTGGTCACAACGCTCCGCAACCCCCACTTCGCGGAGCAGCGCCATCGCCCTGTCCTTGACCTCCGAGAGCTTCTTTCCCCGGATGAGCGCAGGCATGGCAACATTCTCCAGGGCAGTAAACTCAGGGAGGAGGTGGTGGAACTGGAAGACAAACCCGATGCGCTCATTTCTGAACCGGGCCAGTTCCTCGTCACCCATCCTGAACACANNTGAACACATCCACCCCATCGAAAAGGACGCTGCCCGAGGTCGGGCGATCGAGAGTACCCACAATGTGCAGGAGCGTGCTCTTCCCCGCCCCCGAGGCGCCCACGATTGCAATGATCTCTCCACGCGCCACGTCCAGCGTGACACCCCGCAACACTACCAGCCTGCTTGATCGGTCCTTGCCGGTACTAAATGCTTTCGTCACTCCCCGAATGGAGAGAATGGAATCGTCGGATGAGGGCATCAAAAGTTATTCCCAGCGTATGGCATCGACAGGCGTGAGCATTGCTGCGCGAATTGCCGGATACAGCGAGGCCAGCGTGCTCAAGACCATCGAGGCTAATGAAACGGCGATAAAATCTGTCAGACGAAATTCTACAGGGACGGCTGGAATGATATACACCGTCGTATCAAGCGGGAACAAGGAGTACCGGATCTGCAAGAGACAGACGGCGTAGCCGATAAGAAGGCCAGCCACGGTGCCCAACGTTCCCACGAGAAGACCTTCCACCATGAAGACCCGGGCAATTCCCCATCGTGTCGCGCCCAGCGTCTTGAGGATGCCGATGTCGCGTCGCTTTTCCACGACCCCCATCGTGAGCGACCCAAGAACATTGAAGGTCGCAACCCCTACGATAAGACACAGAATGATATATGCACTCCATCGTTCGATCCTCATCACAGAGTAGAGATCTCTGTGCAGGTCGTACCATGTCGACACTTCTACCGAAGAACCCAGCCGCTCCCGGAGCGATTCCTTCACCAATTCTGCATCTTCGAGGTTGTGCAGGCGGAGTTCCAATCCGCTGACCTCCGTCCCGTAGTCAAACAACCGCTGGGCAGTTACAAGTGAGACGTACGCATAATGCGCGTCATAGTCCTTGTTTTGCGAATCATAAATCCCGACGACCGTACACTTCCTTGTGAGCGGTTGACCATACTGGATCAGCATCGCGTCAACTCCCACAGGACTGTAGATCGTGATCTCGGATCCCACCATTGTTCCCAGCCTGTCTGCAAGTGCCAGTCCCAGGACAATCCCGCTGCGTTGAGGGATGTCGTTAAACCGAAAATCTCCCAGGACAATGCTTCCCCTGACACCCGACACATTGCCGATGGTCGAATCGACGACTCCCCGTATTGTCACAACGCGGTTCACCGAATGTGTGGAGAGAAGTCCTTTTCCCGAGACAAACGGTGAAACAGCCTCGACGCGGGGATCCGACCGGACGAGGGCAAGGAGCGAGTCGCTGTACTGGAAGCCTTTCCCTGTTGCCGCCTCAATCCTCACGTGCGGATCAAATGACACCAGGACCCGCGTGACGACACTATTGAATCCGTTGAAGACAGAGAGCACGATGACCAGCGCGGCAACGCCCACCGTTATGCCGATGATGGAAACGAGCATAATGATGCTGATGAACCGGAGCTGCCGTTTCGATCGGAGATATCGTTGCGCAATAAACCGTTCGTAGATCATCAGGAGAACCGTATTGCCGTAACCGGACGAAGGCGGGCTGCGAGCCTTGCCGGCAAGAATGAACAGACCATGCACAGCGAAAGAGCTATTGCCGTGACCAGAAGGAAATACTCCGGACGAAGGAGAATCGGAACTGACGTCATGAAATAAATATCACTCGGAAGCGAGAAGAACTTGAACTGTTGCTGTGCGAAGCAAAGCCCGAACGCGAGGATATTGCCCAACCCCG